>JAFCZD010000361.1 GCA_019314525.1 Deltaproteobacteria bacterium | reverse complement strand
CGACCTCGACACTGCCGAGATCGAGTCCGTCGTTGAGGCGGCTGTGGCGGCGGGAGCTTCGGGCATCGTCGCCACCAACACGACCACCTCACGGGAGGGTTTGCCCATGGAGCACGCCGAACGACCCGGGGGGCTCAGCGGAGCTCCCCTCTTCGAGCGCTCCAGGGAGGTGATCGCGCGCGTTTATCGCACCGTGGGTGATCGTGTGCCCATTATTGGCGTGGGGGGCGTCGCCACCGCGGAGCAAGCATTGGCTCATATGCGCGCGGGGGCGTCCCTCGTTCAGCTCTACACAGGCTTCATCTATGGAGGGCCGCTTCTGGTGGGGCAACTGCTGCGGGGACTCTCACGCTCAGCGGATGCTGAGGGCTGGACCTCTGTGGGTGAGATCGTCGGCACGACAGCCACGAAGTGCTAAGGTATGGCTATGACCAACATCTGGAGATTTTCGCTCACCATGATGGTGGCATTATCCGCCGCCTGTAGTGACGATCCACCCCCTTGGTGCGATGCTCAAGGTGAGCCAGTCACGGCCTGCGCCGGACCTCATTGCGTTCTGGCGCTGGTGATCGATTACAAGCGCCTCGAGCCCCGTGGCTACCGCGTCTTTGCTCTCTCGGGTGAGTGGATCGACCGAGAGCAGGCTGAGTCCTTGGCCCATGATCACGTGGTGGGCGAGCTTGGCGCTCCAGAACCGGATGTCGCCGACTGTGTGCGCGCCGATGACTTCTACCACTGTGTCTTGCCCTATCGGGCCACGGGTGATCAATATCTTGTGGTGCTCCACGCCCACAGCGGTCAGCTGCTCTTTGCTGGCCTCGAGGTTTGGGCTGATATCGACCAGCGAGGTTTTGACTTTCCCTTGCACGAAGGCTTCTTGGGGCCCAAGTCCATCGGGTGTGCGCCTGCGGCCCCTCCAGCTGAGAAGCAGCGCTTCGTGACCAACAGCACGCCCATGGAGCAGGCGATCCCATCCACTCCGGAAGACGCGCTGCGTGTGGCTCGCGAGATAAACGTCACGCAGCAGTTCGTCGAAGGCTGGCGTTATGATGCCCTGGTGCTCCCCTATGGGCCCGCCATCGGCGAGTTCGACACGGAATCAGCAGATTGGTATGTCTGGTTGCACCGGCTCCCTGCTGAGTAACCGGCTCCCTGCTGAGTAACCGGCTCCCTCCTGAGTCTTGACAACTTAAATTCTAGCGGCAGGCCAACGAAAAATTTGCCTCGCTCAGCGACCCCCGGCAGTCTGATTAGGATGGGTGCCCGTAACAGAAATACCAGGCTATCTGGGCAGGCGCCTGAAGGCCCAAGAGAGCAAAAAGGTAGCTGAAGGGGAGACGCCAGCTCGCACCGCGGAGGATCCTCTGGCTCCGCGCGGGCTCGATCTGCTCTTGCTCGGGACAGTCCTGGCTATCGTAGGCGTTGGGATCGCCATGGTGTACAGCGCCAGCGCGGTCTACGCCCAGGTGAAGCTGGGGGATGGCACCTACTACCTCAAGCGCCACCTGATCTACGCCCTCATCGGCATGGTCGCCCTCTACATCGGGTGGCGGGTAGACTACCGCATCTATCAGCGTTTCGTTTATCCGCTCCTTGGAGGCACGCTCTTGCTCCTCGTGGCGCTGCTGATCCCTGGGGTGGGTACTCGCATCGATGGCGCCGCTCGTTGGTTTCGTTTCGCTGGGCTCTCCTTTCAGCCCTCAGAGGTGGCCAAAGTAACCCTCGTGTTCTACCTGGCCTACTCGCTCTCGAAGAAGCGGGCGGAGATACGAAATTTCTCCATTGGCTTTTTACCCCACCTTTTCGTGGCGAGCCTCTTTGGGCTCCTCGTCTTGCGCCAACCAGACCTGGGTACCACCGCGATTCTGGTGGCTGTGACCTTTCTTCTGCTCTTCGTGGCTGGCGCCAAGATCAGCTATATCCTTCTGGCGCTGCTCGCAGCGGCGCCCATCGTTTATCATCAGATCGTGGGTACACCATGGCGCTTGCGTCGGCTGATCGCTTTTCTGGACCCATGGGCTTATCGCCACGATGCCGGCTACCAGGTGGCTGAATCGTTGATGAGCGTTGGATCGGGAGGGCTCTGGGGCCTTGGCCTCGGCGGCGGCAAGCAGAAGCTCTTCTTCTTGCCGGCGGCGCACACAGACTTCATCTTCGCCATCACAGGAGAGGAGCTAGGCTTCATTGGCCTCATGGGGCTGGTCCTGCTCTTCGCGGTGATCGCCCTACGAGGTATGCGAGCGGCCTTCGGTGCCAGGGACCTCTTTGGCACCTACATCGCTTTTGGTATCACGGCGACGTTGACCCTCCAGGCGCTCTTTCACATGGCTGTGGTCTTGGGTTTGGTGCCCACCAAAGGCATCACCTTGCCGCTCTTCTCCTCTGGCGGCACGGGCTTGATCATGAACCTCTTCTCTATCGGCGTATTGCTCAATATTGCGGCGCGTAACCCCGCTCCCTTGGTGTCTCCCGCTCCTGCACGTCGCAAGCGTGTGACCAATCGCCGCAAGGTCTCCCGGGTACTCGTGGCGGGTGCCGGAGAGGCCAGCTCCTGATGAGCGAACGGCGTTTTCCGCTAGTGGCAGGGGCGCTTCCAGCGCCCGCCAGCAGACTCTCACGGGTGTTGATCGCGGGCGGCGGCACAGGCGGCCACGTCTTCCCAGCCATCGCCACAGCGCAGGCGTTGAAGGCCCACCACCCCAAGGTGGCGCTGCTCTTCGTGGGCAGCAGTGATGGCCTTGAGGCACGGGAGGTTCCCGCCGCGGGTTTTGAACTCGAGCTTCTCCGGGTGCGAAAACTCAAAGGCGCTGGTCTCATGGGGCGGGTGATGAGCTTGGCGAGTCTGGCGCCTGCTGTGTGGGCGGCGACGGCCATTTTGCGGCGCTTTCGGCCCCAGGTGGTTGTCGGCGTCGGGGGTTATGCCTCAGGGCCAGCGGTGATCGCCGCCTCGCTCCAGGGGCTTCCCACCATCCTGCTCGAGCAGAACGCTATCCCAGGCATCACCAATCGCGTGCTCTCGCGTCTCGCCAAGCGGGTGGTGATCGCTTTCGAAGGTGCCGCCAGCTATTTTCCTGGCGCCAAGGCCGAGCTCCTGGGCAATCCCCTGCGTGCCGAGCTGCTGGCACGTCTTGAGAGCGCCGCTGCCACACGCCAAGCGCGCTACACAGCGGACCAACTGGCCACACCCACGCTGGTGGTGATCGGGGGCAGCCAGGGGGCTCACGCCCTCAACGAGCTTTGCGTCGCCGCCGCGCCCGCTCTACGTGAGCAGCTACCTGGGTTGCGGGTGATTCACCAGGCAGGTGAAAAGGATGCCTCGTGGGTTTGTGAGGCCTACCATCAGGCGGGCATCGAGGCACGGGTGGAGAGCTTCATTCATGAGATGGCTCCAGTCTACAAAGAGGCCGATCTTGCGCTTTGTCGGAGTGGCGCTACAACCCTCGCAGAGCTGACGGTTGCTGGTTTGCCGGCGATCTTGGTGCCCTACCCCTATGCGGCGGACGACCATCAGGCGGCAAACGCCAAAGCGCTCGTGGGAGCTGGCGGTGCTTTGATGCAGCGCGAGACAGGCCTCGAGGCCGAAGGCTTGGTGAAGACCTTCACCGAGCTCTTCGCCCACCCGTCCCGTCTGGAGCAGATGTCGCGGGGCATGCAGGCCGAGGGGCGCCCCCGGGCAGCCGACGATGTGGTAAGCCTCGTGCAGCAGCTCGTGGAGGGCTGAGGAGCTTCGTCATTCCCGCGACTAGAAGCAAAGAGAGGGCTCGTGGCAGTAGAGATGTTCAAGGGGCGCGTGCGACGGATCCACTTCGTCGGCATCGGTGGCATTGGGATGAGTGGCATCGCCGAGGTCCTGCTCAACCTCGGGTTCGAGGTCAGCGGCTCCGATCTGAAGGGGAGCGAGACCACTGAGCGGCTCGTCGGGCTCGGAGGTCGAGTACACATCGGTCACGCGGCAGAGCAGGTCGTGGGCACGGACGTGGTGGTGATCTCGAGCGCTGTGAGCAGCGATAACCCCGAGGTCTGTCGGGCCCGGGCCCTGGCCATCCCCGTCATCCCCCGCGCTGAGATGCTGGCTGAGCTGATGCGCATGAAGTATGGCATCGCTGTCGCTGGAAGCCACGGCAAGACGACCACCACCTCGCTCATCGCTGCCATCTGCGACGAAGCGCAGATCGATCCCACGGTGGTCATTGGTGGCAAGCTCAACGCCATGGGCAGCAACGCGCGGCTCGGACAAGGCGACACCCTCTTGGCCGAGGCTGACGAGAGCGATGGTTCATTCTTGCAGCTCTCACCCACCGTCGCAGTGGTGACCAATATCGACCCTGAGCATATGGAGCACTATGGCGACCTTGAGACGCTGAAGGAGGCCTTTGTCACCTTCATCAACAAGATCCCCTTCTATGGGCTCGCCGTGCTCTGTCTGGATTGCCCCAACGTGCAGAGCATTTTGCCGAGGGTCAACAAGCGCATGCTGACCTACGGGAGCAGCTCTCAAGCTGACTACAGCATGCGTCATGTGGAGAGCGTCGGGCTGAGTTCTCGCTTCACGCCCTTTCGCGGGGCTGAGGCCCTCGACCCGATCGAGCTGAAAATGGTGGGACGCCACAACGCCCTCAACGCCCTGGCGGCGTTGGTGGTGGCCGACGAGTTGAGCATCGGTCACGCCACCACGCGGCGCGCCTTGGAGGGCTTTGATGGTGTGCAGCGCCGCTTCACTGTGCGTGGTGAGGCCCAAGGCGTGATGGTGGTCGATGACTACGCCCACCACCCCACAGAGATTCGTGCCACCCTAGAGGGGGCGCGAGCTGCGGGCAAAGAGCGCGTGGTGGCGGTCTTTCAGCCTCATCGTTACACCCGCGTACGCGACCACTTCGAGGGCTTCTCTACAGCTTTTTACGACGCTGACGTGGTGCTGGTCACGCCAATTTACCGTGCAGGAGAGGCGCCCATGGAGGGCATCGACCATCAGACCCTCTCAGCCGCTATCCGAGAGCATGGCCACCGTGATGTCACCCACTATGAGAGCCAGGATGACCTGCTAGAGGCGTTGCGGGCGCGGGTTCAAGAGGGGGATTTGGTCGTGACCTTGGGTGCCGGGGATGTCTGGCGCGTGGGTGAAGGTCTGCTGGATTCGCTGACGGGCGGATTCGCTGCTAGCGCAAGGAGTAGCTGATACGTGCGAGGGCTCCGCGACCCCCGTCGACGAAGACTTGGTAGCTGCCAGGGGCAAGCTGGAGGTTTTTGAGTGGACCACCGAGCTCTGAAGGCTTCTTGTTGCGCCACTTGGACCAATAATAGACCTTGCCCCCATTCTTCGAGATGCCCCAACCCTTGGACTCAGGTCGCCCGGCCCTTCCACACTTCACGCCATTTCGTAGCTGGTGAAGCTTGAAGCTCACGGCCTTCTTGCCCCGAGGCACGACGAGGGTCGCCGTCTGAGGTGTGCACTTTTTCCCAATGCGTGCAGTGACCGTTGCAGCGGAGGCCTGTTGGGGGCCAGCAAAGATCACAAGGGTGAAGACTGCTCCTGCCAAGGCGAGTGCTTTCATCGATTACTCCTTTGTTGATGCAAGCATTTTACGCGGTGGGTAACCGTGCTTGCAATGGTTGTGTTGTGGATAATCGCTTTCGACCGTGAACCACGCTTGTTCATTCAAGATGGGTGGGTTTTTTCGCTGAGGCGGGGAAGAGCAGCTGGGAGGGGGAATCGATGATGTGGGGGGCTGTGACCAGCCCCCCACATCGACGGACTAGATCTGGTCTAGGGGTTCGAAGAAACCCTCATGGAGGTGTCTACGCTCACGCTCGAGAGCGTCGCGGTAATGGTCGTATTCCCTGGAGCAGCCGCCGTGGCGAGGCCGGGTTGTGGGGAACCTACGCTGAAGATGATCGCCACAGTGGGATCCGACGAGGTCCAGCTCACCTGGGTGGTGAGGTCCTGGCTGCTGCTGTCAGAGAAGGTGCCCATGGCCGTGAACTGCACCGTGGTGAGGGGGGCGGCTACGGGGCGCTCGGGGGTGATGGCGATAGAGACCAAGGTGGCCGC
This sequence comes from Deltaproteobacteria bacterium, assembly GCA_019314525.1. GTDB lineage: Bacteria > Myxococcota_A > Polyangia > JAFCZD01. The sequence continues at coordinate 2,709 of JAFCZD010000361.1, read as the reverse complement.
CGTGACGGTAAAGCTACTGGTGGCGTCCACACTGTCAAAGGAGGCGGTGATGGTGACGGTGCCCTCGGAGAGGGCGGTGGTGAGACCTTCAGAGCCTGCAGAGTTGGAGACGAAGGCGGTAGTCATCTCGCTGGAGGTCCAGGTGGCAGAGCTGGTGAGGTCTTGCTCTGAGCCATCGGTGTAGGTGCCGGTAGCGGTCAGTTGCTCGGCGAAGCCCTTGGCGATGGATGAGGTGGCTGGCGTGATGGCGATGCTCACGAGTTGAGCGGAGGTGACGGTGAAGTCTGTCTCACCGGTGATGCGATCGAGGGTTGCGCTGATGGTGGCGACGCCAGGATCAACGGCGGTGCCGAGGCCTTCGCTGCCTTCGACGTTGGAGACCCGCGCTACCGAACCACGATCAGAGGCCCAGGTGACCTGGCTGGTGAGATCTTGCTCTGAGCTGTCGGTGTAGGTGCCCGTGGCCGTGAACTGCACTGTCAACCCGTCGGGGAGCGAGGGGTTCACAGGGGTGACGGCGATGGAGACCAACGTGGCCGCGGTTACTGTGAGCGTTGTGCTGCCCATGACACTGCCGAGGGTGGCGTCGATGGTGGCTGTGCCGACATTAACGGCGTCGGCCAAACCGTCGGTACCCGCGGCGTTGGAGACTGTCGCGATGTTGGTGTCGTCGGAGGCCCAGGTCACCTGGTTGGTGATGTCCTGGGTTGAACCGTCGGTGTAGGCCCCGTTGGCGCTGAACGGTACCTGCGTACCACGCGCGGCGCTGGGGGTGAGGGGAGAGACAGTGATCGATACCAGCGTCGCCTGGGTGACCGTGAGGGTTGTGGAGCCCGTGGTGCCGAGATGGGATGCTGATACCAAGGTTGCGCCGGGGTCTTCTCCGGTAGCCTCGCCGTGCACGTCGATGCTGGCTATGGCCCCGTCGTCAGTGCTCCAGCTGGCCACATCGGTGACGTCCTGTGTGGAGGCATCAGAGAAGATGGCGGTGGCGGTGAATTGTAGCGTGGTGCCATCGGCGGCTACAGGATTGATAGGTGTGACGTCGACGGAGGTGATCTCCGCAGCGGTGACCTCGATGATGGCGTCGCCGAAGATCATGGTTGCCTCGATGATGGCAAACCCCTCTCCCTCGCTGGTGGCGAGGCCCTCACTGCTAGCAGCGTTGGAGATGGTGACAACAGCCAGATCATCCGAGCTCCAGGTGACCTGGTTGGTGATGTCCTGGGTGGTGGAGTCAGAATAAATGCCTGTGGCGGTGAACTGCAGGCTCGTGCCGTTGGCGATCACAGGCTCGTGCCCACGATGGCGTCGTTGTTGTTGCCTATGGCGGCGCTGATGGTGGTGGTGCCCACGTTGAGCGCCGTGGCTTCGCCCTCGCTGCCACCGACGTTCGCCACAGTGGCCGCGTCGGTGTTGGAGGAGGTCCAGGCCACCGTGGTGGTGAGGTCTGCCGTGGTGGTGTCGGAGTAGGTGCCTGTGGCGGTGAACTGCTCTGTGGTGCCGCGCGCGGCGGAGGGATCTCCAGGGGTGATGGCGATGGAGACCAATACTGCAGGTGTGACGGTGACAATGGTGTTCCCTGTGGTGCTGAGGTAGGTGGCGGAGATCGTCGCGCCTCCCGGGTCCACGGCGGTGATCTCACCTTGGGAGCCAGCGGCGTTGGAGACGGACGCCACTGCGTCGTCTGATGAGCCCCAGGTCACGAGGTTGGTGAGGTTCTGTGTGGTTGAGTCTGAGAAGATGCCTGTGGCCGTGGCTGGCACCGTGCTGCCACGAGGCAAGGTGGGGTTGGAGGGTGTGATGGTGATCGTGCTCAGCGTCGCGTCTGTCACTGTGAGGTCTGTGCTGCCAGTGACACTGCTGAAGATGGCGCTGATGTTGCTGGTACCGCTGGCCACGCTGGTCGCAAAACCTGTGTTGATGTCCACGGTAGCCACGTTCGTGTTCGCCGAGGCCCAGGTAGCCGCGCTCGTAACGTTTTGCGTGGTGCTGTCGGTGAAGACGGCTATGGCCGTGAACTGTAGGGTCGTCTGCGGCGCGATGGAGGGGTTGGCGGGCGTGAGTCTGTGCCGGTGCTGAGGGTCGTCGCCAGGCCGGTGGAGGGGCCGATGGTGACCACGGCCGCGTTCCCCGTGCTCCAGGTCACCTGGGTGGTGATATCGAGGGTGGTGTTGTCCGTATACGTCCCAATGGCGGTGAATTGCTGCTGGAGGCCTTGGGCGACTGAGGGGTTCACGGGTGTGACGCCAATAGACACCAGGTCAGCGGTGCTCACCGTGAAATCCGTGCTCCCGTTAATGGTATCGAGGGCAGCGGTGATGGTGGTGGTACCCACGTCGACGGCTGTGGCGAGGCCTTCGTTGTCGGTGGCGTTGGAGATGGTGGCTGCGTCCGTGTCAAGGGAGCTCCAGGTGACAGCATCCGTCAAATCCTGCGTTGAGGTGTCCGTGTAGGTCCCGATGGCGGTGAACTGTTGCGTCAGGCCCTTGGCAATAGACGTATCAGGTGGTGTGACGGCGATGGAGACCAGCGTCGCCGCTGTGACCTCAAGGGTCGCGGTCCCGTTGATACTTCCGCTGGTGGCGCTGATGGTGGTGCTGCCAGCGCTGATGGTGGTGGCTTCACCCCAGGTAGGATCGGCGTTGGAGACGGTGGCCACGGTGTCGTCGGACGACGCCCACGTGACTTGAGCGGTGATTTCTTGGG
>JAFCZD010000360.1 GCA_019314525.1 Deltaproteobacteria bacterium | reverse complement strand
ACGCCATCGACAACTACCGGCCCTATCTGAAGCGCACAAAGAAGAAAGACGCCACCCTGAGGGCGCGCATTGGCAACCTCGAAGCGCGGCTAAAGGCGTCCACGCCAAAGCCGGTGCACAGGCCGGTACACAAGCCGGCGGACAAGCCCACCGATAAACCGGCCGACAAACCCGACGAACCCGGCGTGGCAAAGCCCGGCGTAACGCCCCCGGTCGTCTCTGAACCAGAAGATCCGAAGTCGAGCGGCGGCGGTGGCTGGATGAAGATCGCAGGTTGGTCGCTCGTGGGTGTGGGTGGTGCGTCCATCGTCACCAGCTTCATCTTTGGGGCAGCAGCAGCGGGCAAAGCGAGCACCGTGGAAGAGGCCTACGCCACGGCGGGCTACGATTGGTCAGCGATACAAGGCTTCGAAGCCGACGGGAAGAGCTTTGAAGGCGGTCAAATCGTGACGTTGATCGTGGGCATCATCGCCGCTGGCGCTGGCACCACCCTGCTCTTTTTGGCGCCTTCAGGCTCAGCGGAGACCGAAGAAGCAGCGCCAACCACCTCGGCACAGGTTACGCCTTTAATAGGTGGGAATATCCTTGGGCTGAGCACGCGTTTTTCATTCTAGGACAGACAAACCGGGGAGCCCCGGAGGCATAAGATGATCGCTAAAACGACTCCATTGTTCGGTGCTCTTTTCTGTGGGCTGCTACAACCCCGACCTCGGTGGAGAGGGCGCCTTCACGTGCAAAGCAGACAAAGCCTGCCCTGATGGCTTCACCTGCAACACTGGGACTTTTGTTTGTGAAAAGAACGGCAGCAGCACCGTGGACAGCGGACTGGCTGCTGACACCACAGTGGACGGAACGATAACGCCCAAAGATGGGCTCACGCCTCCCCACGAGTGGATCTGCAACATCGAAAACATACTCGATCTGCCCTTCTCCAAGGTGACGTCTCGGACGATTGGGCTCAGCTTCGATGACGATACCAAGGACATATGGCTCGCGTTTCACACCGCAGACTCCACTAACAATTTCAAAGTCTACCGCCTGAATCGGGAGAGGGAGTCAGAGTTGGTGAAGACCCGCCTCGCTCCCAACGGCGAGCACGCGGCCATCTTGCCCCCCGTAGCCGGTGCTGGGGCGTATGCAGCCTACGACGCTCGGTCAGGCTTCGCTCTGGCAGATATGGACTCCCTCCCCCTCCCCATTGGGCCGGTTATTAGCGACCTAAAAACCGGTATTGCACCGACCTTGATGCCTCTGGGAAATAAGCGTTTTCTCCTCACCCACGTGATGCAGTTCCCAGAGATGAATGAGTTTCAATTAGAGTCCGTGGTGGCCTCACCTGAGGGCAGAGGACAAGAGGTGTCCCAGGACAGCATCCCCCTCGCCGAAGGATATTTCGGGGTTGGCGAACAAACCCGCGGCGCCTTCACGCCCACAGATCGTACCCTCGCCTACTTTGGCCGTGGCCTGCCAAGTAACCCCGACGCCATGCAGGTGCTCTATTCTGTCTACGAACCAGGAGCCAATAACGAGCCCGGCTTCTGGCGACCCCAGCTCGTCGTTGGCAGCACGAAGATTTCGCCCATCGAGTTCCGAGGCTTGGGCATGGCGTATATCGATGGCCGGCCATGGATCGCCTACCCTCAACCCCACGGCTCTTCCCCCTCGCAGGTCTTCCTCAGCGATGATGGAGCTCTGGGCGCCCCAGTGCTACCCCTCGGTTGGGAGGTAGAGCGACCTTTAGGGAAACCAGCGTTGGCGGCAGCATCGCCTGTTTCCAAGCTGGGCATGGCGCTTGTGGACAAAGAGGGCGTCGTGCACTTCACCTTCGCGGCTGAGCCATACGCAGCTTGGACCCCTGTTGTCACTTTGGCGGGGAGGCTTCCATCGTTGGCTCGCGTCGAAATCGACGGAGGATTCACCCATCGCGACGTTTTTCGTTGTCTACCCCACAGAAGACCGCACCATTCAGGCACATGTTTTGGAATGTGTGAAAGCGATAGGCCTCTAGGCACGCACGCCCGCCCTCCCACACACCCAGCGCCCCCCTCGAGTCCAATCCCCCGAAACTATTAGGTAGGCCGCTTGATGTCGTGGCGTTTCATCAAACGGTGGAGGTAGTTACGGTCAACGCCCGCCTCCCGTGCCGCGGCAGAAACGTTCCAGCTGTGGCGCCTCAGCAGCCTCTTTTTTGGCCTCGCGATAGTCCCCGCCCTTGGCTGCCACATCCGCCATATCTTCAGGCGATGCCGCTGGGGCCGAAACTCCCAGGCCACCTTCACTCCCACCGCCAAAGATGGAGTCTTCGGGCAGCTCGAGGATACCGTCGGTGCGCAGGGCGAGCGCCTGGTGCAACGTATTGCGCAACTCACGAATATTTCCGTGCCATGGGTAGGCGCGCAGCTTCTCCATCACGACATCGGGTATGACGACCTCCTGCCCTGCGATGCGGCGTGCCAACGTCTTGACCAGCTGTGGGAGATCATCCATCCGCTCCCGCAAAGGGGGCAGACGCAACCGCACCACGGCGAGGCGATAGAAGAGATCCGAACGAAAGCGTCCTTTGGCGACCTCGTCGCTCAGGTCGCGACTGGTGGCGGCGACGACGCGCACGGAGACGCTGCGCTCTTTGGAGCCCCCAACGGGACGGAAACGCATGCTCTCGAGCACGCGCAAGAGCTTGGGTTGAGTCTCGGTGGGCAGCTCCCCGATCTCGTCGAGGAAGAGCGTGCTGCCATCTGCCAGGGCAAACGCGCCCTCCCGCGATGTAACAGCTCCCGTGAACGCACCCCGCTCGTGCCCGAAAAGCTCACTCTCCACGAGCCCCGAGGGCAACGCGCCGCAGTCGACAACAATGGGGTTTTTTCCCGGCTTGCCGCTGAGTCGATGGATCTCTTGGGCGACCAACTCCTTGCCCGTGCCAGTCTCCCCTTCGATCAACACGCCCACGTCGGCAGGGGCGATGCGCTCGATGAGCCCAAAGAGTCGTCGCATCGGCAGGCTGGCGCCCACGAGGTCTCCCAAGCGCTCCTTCTTGTCATCAATGGAGACCTCTTCGTCAGCCTGCTCGAGGAGAAGCTCTGTGCTCCCGAGCCGCAAGACCGTGCTCTCTCGCACGATACACTCGGGCATCCTCACCTTGCCGATGTAGATCCCGTTGCGGCTGCCGAGGTCGCGAACCTCCAGCCCTTTATCCAAAACCCGCAGCTCCAAGTGAGCGCGTGAGACCTTGCTGTCGGTGAGGACCATGTCATTGCTGGTGGCCGAGCCGACGAGGAGCGACCCACGCTCAAGTTGCATGGATTTCCCCGTGTCAGCCCCAGAGAGGACACGGATATTCCAGCGGCGCACTTTAAGTGCACCGCCATCAACAGTGGTAAAAATTACCGTCTGGCGCCTGATCTCGTTCATGGACGGGTTCCAGTATCGGGAAAACTCACCCTAAAATCAAACGATATGGACACAACTCGAGATCAGATTGGGCTCTCACACTCGCCCGCCTCTTGCCAGCCCCTACGCCAGCGGTGAAGCAGATCTCCATGGCGCTCGCCAAACGCACGCCCATGAAGACAACGACAGTCATCGTCAACGACCTCCAGGGTCAACTCCAGACGCTCCGCAGGCTCCTCTCCGCGTAACCGATCAAACCACTCCACGAGGCAAACCCCGCGCCCACCGAGATAATCAAAGAGCCCTACCTCGATCATCTCGTCGATCTCCTCTAGCCGATAGAGATCGACGTGAACGAGCATTTCTCGGCCTGGATGTTCATTGATCAAGGTGAACGTCGGGCTACTGACGGGATAGCGGGCGTCCACCAGCATGCCCTGGCCCACGCCGCGCACGAAGTGGGTCTTTCCGGCACCAAGATCGCCCAAGAGCCCCACCACATCTCCAGCTTGCAAGAGCCCGCCCAACACCTCGCCAAGGGCGATGGTCTCCTCGGTGGAATAGCTCAGGACGCTCCAACGCTCGGTATCGCTCATCAGCCACACTCTGGCACCTCGCCCCCCCCTACGCAACGCAGCGTGTCCGTGCTATCACGCGCCTGATGCGCCTTTCGCTCCTCGCCCTGCTCCTCTTCGCCACGAGCCTCGCCCTGCGGTTCAGCGCCGTTGCTGGAGACAGCACGGCCGGAGACAGCATCACCAAAGATTGGCCTGCCACCGCACCCGCTCCCCGCTCTGGCCTGCCGTCGAAGGCCCCGCCCCTGCGTTATCGCATCCACGCCCGCGTGGATGCGCCAGCGGGCCGCATACGCGGCGATGTAAAACTGCAGCTTCGCAATACCAGCCAGGTGGCCCTCACCGAGCTGCGGCTCCACCTCTATCTCAACGCGTTTGCGTCCAAGGATACGCGCTTCATGCGCTCGTCCCGAGGAGCGCACCGCGGACACAGCGCAGGCGATCCCGGCTGGATCAAGATCCAAAGTGTCGAGGTGGGCGAGGACAAGGCCGAAAGCACGAAGCTCTTGGATGGCACCGTGGCGTCCGTCCGGCTGCCCCGACGCCTGGATCCCGGCACGGCTGTGGAGGTAACGATCACCTTCGAAGCTCAACTTCCACAGCTCTTTGCGCGCACAGGCCGTGCTGGTGAGCTGCTGATGGGCGCTCAATGGTATCCAAAACTGGGCTTCCTTCGCCCCGATGGGAGCTGGCATTGCCCTGAGTTTCACGCCAATAGCGAGTTTTTTGCGCAGTTCGCCGACTACGACGTAACCCTCGATTTGCCCGCTCGGACTATCGTTGGCGCCACAGGAGAGCGCGTGGCCACGCCCTCCCACACGTCCGACACGTCCCACACGTCCAACGCGTGGCGGCGCCATCATTTTAGAGCGCGATGGGTCCACGACTTCGCCTTCGTGGCCTGGCCACATTTTAAGCGGGTAGCGCGGCGCATAGAGGGCATCGATGTCGAGCTGCTCACGGTCCCTGGTCGCGACCCTGAACGACAGATGCAGTTGGTTCGCTACGGTTTGGCAGAGCTGAGCCGGCTCCTTGCACCCTACCCTTATCCACGCTTGACCATTGTTGACCTGCCCAGCCGAGCCCGCCCCGCGGCGGCCATGGAATACCCCACGCTCTTCACCACCTTGATTCCGATGTGGACCCCCAGCTGGCACCACGCCGGTGACGAGATCACCCTCCACGAGCTGACGCACCAGCTCTTTCAGGGCATCGTCGCCACCAACGAGGTTGAAGAGCCATGGCTCGACGAGGGGCTGACCACCTATGTCAGCGGCCTGCTCCTCGAGCGGCGCTTTGGCCCTGCGAGGTCAGTCTCGTCCCTTGGGCCCCTGCACCTCGGGCAGCGTGAAAAGAACCAACTCCACATGCTCATGGCCCCTGTGGCCCCCGTGGCGGGTCCTGCCGCCTCGTTTCCCAGCTGGGCCAGCTATGGAGCCAACGTCTATGGTCGAGCGGCGAGCCTATTTTTCACGCTGGAATCGTTGATGGGGCAGGATCGCGTGCTGCGCGCGCTAAGACGCTACGTGGCCAAGGGGCGCTTCGCGCACCCTCAAGGTGAACACCTCGAAGCTGAGCTGCTCGCGGCGTCTCCACCAGAAGTTCGGGCGGCTGTCGTGGCCCTCCTCCAAGGGGTGTTGCGCGAGGGATCGCGACTCGATGCACGCCTCAGCTGCGGGCAGGCACACATCGAGGTCGAACGGCGGGGGGGGCTACACCTCCCACTGGAACTCCATTGGCGTGATGTGCACGGCAAGCACTACCAGCGGCAACTCACCAAGAGCATTCCAGTGGAGAGACACCCGACGCCTGGGCTTCGCGAAGCTTGGCTGGGCCCGCCAGGGCGGCTCTCCCTCGACGCCTCTCCTGCAGATAACCGCTGCCTCGCCAGCGATGGACGCTGGGCGATCTCCCTGCGATATCTCCCCTTGCTACGGCAGCTCTTGGCGCTGGTGGGCCCATGATATCCAGGTTCGCCCCCCTCTGCGTCGCTGCCACTCGAGGTGCGCGAAGGGCGCCACGGGCGCTGCTCTGGCTCTGGGCAGGCCAGCTCTGTTTTGGCGCAGCCGCCCTGCTGGTCTTTCGTGCTGCCCTCGGTGACGCCTGGGCGCATCGGCCAGCGCCCAGCCTGCTCGACCTGGGTAGCCTGGCGCTCCGTGAGAGCGGCGCCCTCTTGCCCATGAGCATCGCCGTGGGGGCGGTTGTCCTGCTCTACGCCCTCGCCTCGCCTCTCTTGCACGCGGTGGTGCTCCAACGTCTGGGACGCGTTCGCCTTGAGCTACCCTCCACCCAGCAAGTCGCGGTGTCTGTGTTGAAGGTCACCCTGCTCTTCACCCTCGCCCGCGCCGCCGTGGTCCTGGCCTGGCTGCTTACCTGGCCCGGCGTGCTGCGGCTGAGCCAAACCATCGCCGACGAGCGCTGGCAGTTGCTGCTTCTGGGTGCTTTTGTGGTGGCAGGACTGCTGCTTTGGTCCCTGCTCTCCTTGCTGCTGCGCCACACCATCGCGGCGCTGGCCCTCGGTCTGGCTCATGACGCCTCCTCCGCTTCTCGCCTCGTAGCGCGTGTCTACCATGATGCATCGCGAGCGATGTGGGCTTGTTGGGCGCTAGAGCGAGGGCTCTGGCTGGGCACCCTCCTTCTGGGGTTGGCCCTCCATATGCCTACGCTACCCCTAACGTGGGGTGTCGCTCTCCTGCTCGAAGTGCTGGTGGTGACACGACTCGTGGCCCGCATTTGGGCCCTCGTAGCGACGATGGAGGTGCTACCCGCACCTTCGTCGAGCGCGGATGCGCTCTAAAGCGCGATGGGCGAAAAACGGGTAAGCTGCGCGAAGGCCTGGCAACGCTCTTGAAGCTGATCGAGGGTCAGGGTGCGAAAACGATCCACGGAGAACGCCTCTACCGCCAACGATCCTGTGGCGCTGCCCACGATCATCGCCCGCCTCATATTTGCAGGCGAGATATCATCCGTGCGCGCCAGATAGGCCATGAAACCGGCGGCGAAGGAATCCCCAGCCCCTGTCGGGTCCACCACTCGGCGCAGGGGAAACGCGGGCGCCCAGAAGATGCCCTCCTGGTCGAAGAGCATCGCGCCGGCATCCCCACGCTTGACGATCACGCGATCAGCACCAAGGGCAATGATCGACTCTGCTGCGTCCACGAGGTTGTGCTCGCCCGAGAGCAGCCGCGCCTCTTCATCGTTGACGATGACCACCTGTGAGCGAGCGATCACACGCTTGAGCGCCTCGATATGCGCATCGGTGATCCAAAAATTCATTGTATCGCTCGCCACACATTTTGGTGCATCGATCTGGTCGAGCACGTCAAGCTGCAGCGAGGGCAGGATATTGGCGAGAAAAATGTACCGTGAGTCGGCGTAGCTTGCTGGGAGCTGGGGGCGAAAAGTCTCGAAGACGTTGAGCTGAGTATCCAGCGTCTCCCGGTCGACCATATTCTCCAGGTAACGCCCGCTCCAACGAAACGTGCGGCCTTGGACGCGTTGCAAGCCCTCCAGGTCGTTTCCTCCGCTCGCCAGAAGTTCCACATGCTCCTCTGGAAAGTCATCACCCACCACCGCCACCACGCGAGTTGGAGAGAGCAACCCTGCCACAGCACAGAAAAACGATGCGGACCCGCCGAGGATCTCCTCTCGCTTCTCAAAGGGGGTTTCCACCGAATCGAGGGCCACGCTACCGACGACGAGCAAACTCATCTTTACCTGCCTCTGTGTCTCTGGTCTGTCTCATGAACTCACAGCTTCTGCTGTGAACTAGACGTTCGCGCCTGAGTCGCGAACCACATGTCATCTAGACTCTAAATCCCGAGGAGCACCTTGAGCGTGGCACGCTTTTCCGGATCCATCGCAACCGGGTCTCCAAAGAGGGCCTCCCGGCCCGCAGCAGCAAAAGGGCTCACGCTCCCCGCGGGCAAGCGCTTGGCGACCTCGGAGATGATGGCCTTGGCGAGAACCACGTTCTTCTTCAGTGTCGCGATCACGGTCTCTACGGAGACATCATCATGGTCATTGTGCCAACAATCATAATCGGTGGCCATAGCGGCGGTGGCGTACCCCAACCCCGCCTCACGAGCCAACTTGGCCTCCGGCATATTGGTCATACCGATCACGTCGACCCCCCAAGAGCGATAGAGTCGAGACTCCGCGCGCGTGGAAAACTGAGGCCCCTCGATGCAGACATAGGTCCCACCCTGGTGCACGGT
>JAFCZD010000359.1 GCA_019314525.1 Deltaproteobacteria bacterium | reverse complement strand
CCGACAGCAATGAGCACCCCCTTCATGTGAATCCAACTGGAAGACTGAACTTTCGCACGTCTCATGGGCGCAGCCACCACATTTCTACGGATGTGGTTGAAGCGCACCCCCACCCCACCTGCCAACACAAAACACCCCCCCCGTCAAAAACATTGTCGATGCTGGCATGCAAGTTGAATAACTGCATGATACCATAGCATCAAGTGTCAACAATGTTTACACCGGCCCTCATCGATCATCGCTTTCGCCCCATCGCCTCCTTGGGCGCGGGAGCGTCATCCATCGTGGTGGAGGTGGAGGATCTCGAGAACAACAACACACGACGCGCCCTGAAGATCTTCCGTGACCAGGACCCCCACTTTCAACACGAGTTCGCCTTGCTCTCCAAGTTGAGCCACCCCCATGTCGTGCAGGTGCACGCCTTGGGCAAGCTCGACCACGCACTTCAGCTCGCCGAGGCTACCCTCCCGGCGGGCGCCTTCTACCTCGTGCTCGACAAGGTTGAAGGTCGACCAGCCGATGTCTTCTTTACGTCACTGCCCCAAAACGAGCGCCAGGCCTTCTTGCTGCGGCTCGCCCAGCAGATAGCAGCGGCGTTGGAGCATCTTCATGGCTGGGGCTTGATGCATCATGATATCAAGCCAGCCAATATCCTCGTGGACAGTCAGGGTGAAGCCACCCTCGTGGATTTTGGCTTGGCGAGCACCCTTGGGCACAAGCAGGCACGGGGCACCCCCGCCTTCATGGCACCTGAGGCCTTGGCTGGCCTCGCCGATGCCCGGTCTGACCTTTACGCGCTGGGGGCAACGCTCTACGCACTCATCAGCGGTCGCCCGCCTTTCCTTGGAGAGGGCGTCACCTTGCTGAGGGCGATCATTGAACAACAACCTGAAGCGCTCAAGCTCCCCTGGTTGGCGGTGCCCTTCGCGCAGCTGGTCCAGCGCTTGTTGCATAAGGAGGCGGCAGAGCGGCCGGTCACGTCCCGCCAGCTTCGCGCTGACCTGCTGCGCATCGAGGGAGCCCACGGGAGGGCGGTAGAGTTGACGCGGACGCCCTTTTTGGCGTCGCCGCCGTTTGTTGGTCAAACCTCTGCGTTGCAGACCTTGGCCGCGGCGTTGGAGGAGCCTGGGGTGGTGGTGGTGAGAGGTGCCGCTGGCGTGGGCAAGAGCCGGCTCATCGCGGAGGCGCTAAGGCATCGGCAACTTCGCTTCGCCGCAGGTCGGGCGTCAGCGATGCAGGTCCTGCGCGACCTGCCGAGACGATCGAGTCCAGCCCCAGCGCAGGGTGATTCCCCCTTTGTCGGCTCGGAGATGCTCGTGGGCTCGGAGATGCTCGTGGCGTTGCGCCAGCGGGCAGCCAAACAACCCCTCGTGCTCCTGATGGAGCAGGTGGATCCCAAGGGCAGCGCGTGGGCCCTTCTGGAGGCCATCGCCGCAGCGCGACCTGCGGGCATTCATGTCTTGGTGGAGTGTTTGCCCGGGGAGAGCTTGCCTTTTGCGCGCCAGGTTCTCGATGTTGAGCCTTTAGGGGCGCTGGAGATAGCTGCCCTTGCCAAAGGCATCGCGGGGCATCGCCCTCAGGACGCCGAGGTCGAGGAGATCGCGAGACTCTGCCATGGCAACGCCGCCCTGGCGTTGGAGTTGGTGCGACGCTGGGCTCTTGGGGAGGAGCTCACTCTCGAGGCCGGGGGACGTCTGGAGGCCTTCCAGGCCGCACAGCGCATGATGCAGCCCCCTGAGGCGCGTTTGCTGCTCGATGCTCTGGCGACCTGGGGCGGGAGCGCATCTTCTGAGCAACTCGCGGCCCTTACGGAGCGAGGCGTCGGGGCGGTCACGAAGCTCTTGGTGCAGCTTTCGGCGTGTGCGCTGGTGACGTCTGCCCGAGGTCGCTGGGGCTTTGTCTCAGAAGCTCACGGCCGTGCTTGGGCCACGGTGGCCAAAGATGAGCTGCAGCTGCGCCGCCGCGCTCGAGAGCTCGATTCGGATCCTGTGCGTCGCGCAGAGCACGCAGTGGTTCTCTTGGAGCTTGGGGCGGAAGCGCCCGATGCGGTCTGGGCAGAGGTGGGTCCAGCCTGCCAAATATTGCGGCATCGGGGTGAGCCAAGCCGCGCGCTCGATCTCGCTGCTCGTGTTGCGGGTTTGCCCCCAGCGCTGGCAGCAGAGCAGCGCTTGCTACGGGCGAAGTTGAACCTGGCGTGCTCAGACTACGCAGCGGCCTCGGCGTTGGTGGCGGGCGAGAGAAGGGGCGAGGGCGCGTGGATTCACGCCGAGTCGTTGAGGCGACAAGGTGAATACACCGCGGCCTTCACCCGCTTTGAGGGCTTGCAGGGAGCAGAAGACGAAAGCCTCCGTGCGCGCGCGGCCCTTGGCCTGGGGCGGATCCATCTGCGTCGGGGTGACGCGGCGGCTGCGATTGAGTGCTGCCGTGCCATGGGTGAAAGGGCGCTAGAGGGAGAGGCCGCGCTTTCGGACGACCAGGCCTCGGCTTTGGAGGTGCTGGGTCTTGGGTATTTCTACCATGGTGTCACCGAGCGCGCAGAGGCGATCTTTGCGGCAGGGGAGGCTCGCGTTGACGTGACGCGCACGCGGCTTCGGGCCCGCTTCGCCGCCATGAGCGGCATGGTCGCATTCAGTGTGGGCAGGCTGCCGCAGGCGGCGGTGGACTATGGTCGTGCGCTGGCCTGGGCCGAGGAGGGCGCTGATGTCCATGGGGGGGCGACGTATCTTGGCAACCTCGGCTCAGTGGCGCTCGAGCGAGGGCACTATGGCCAGGCGCTGGAGGCGTTGCTCACGGCCGAGGAGCAGCTCGCGCAGCTGGGACGCACCGCTGAGTTAGGCGCAGCGCTCTGCAATGTGGGCGATGTGATGGTGCAGTTGGGGGAGCTGGGTGCAGCAGAGGAACGCGCTCATCGCGCAGGTGGGTTGCTCGAGCGCACAGGTAGCGAGCACCTCGCCGGCTATGTGCGCCTGCTCGAGGGCGACATCGCGCGACGTCGCGGCGCGTTGAGCAAAGCGGCTGGGGCCTATGAATCGGCGTTTGAGCTCTTCGCGGCGTGTGGGGCGCCCAGAGAACGCACCTTGGCACGTTTGACGGCGTTAGAGGTTGCGGGGCAGCAGGGCGACGAAGGCATGCTCGATGCGGCGCTGACTGAGGCTCTCACCTTGGAGCCGAGGGAAGCTGTGGCAGATCCCACCCTCGAGGAGCACTGGCTGCTCGCGGTGGGCCGGCTGCTCTGCTCGGTGCGCGGTCAACACCCTCGCGCTGAAGAGGTTGTGAATCGACTGACCAGGCTCTGTGCATCCTTAGAGGAGCGCGAAGCCAACGCCAAGCTCTGGCGTAGTGCGGCGCTCTTGGGGGCGTTGCTCGCGCTGCGCGGCCGTGGGCCGGTGGCTTCAAGAGCGCTCGAGCGAGCGCGCAAGATCAGGGAGAAGATCATGAAGGAGATCCCAGAAGGCTATCGAGCGGGCGCCAAAGAGGACCCCGAGGCCCACCGTTTGGAGCGGGTGTGGAGTGCGCTCTCGAATACCGTGGATGGCGGAACCGTGGATGGCGGATCCGTGCTGAACCAAGCGCCATTGGGCCCAGGCGCTTCGAGGGGCGATGATGAGCGGCAACTTCGGCGCCTGATAGCGATCAACAAGCGCCTGAACAGCGAGCACCGCATGGAGCCGCTGTTAGAGATGATCCTCGATACGGTGATCGAGCTCACCAACGCGGAGCGTGGCTTCTTGATGGTGGTGGAGGAGCCGCAGGGCGAGGGTCAGCGGCCGGGTGAGCCTCGGCTTCACATCCACAGCGCGCGAAATATCGATCAACAAAGCCTCGAAGGAGACGAGTTGCAGCTCTCACGCTCCATCGCCGAGCAGGCGGCGCGCAGTGGGCAACCCGTGGTGACCCTTGACGCCGCGGACGACGTGCGTTTCTCATCTGCTTTGAGCGTGGGGGCGCTCGATCTGCGCTCTGTCTTGGCGGCGCCCCTCTGTGTCAAGGGCCGGGTGGTGGGGACTATCTACGTGGATCATCGCTTAAGGCGTGGTGCCTTTGGTGAGCTCGATGTGGAGTTGGTGCAGGACTTCGCCCATCAGGCGGCCATCGCCCTCGAAACCGCCCGGCTCCTGGCCGAAAATGAGCGGCGGCGCAGCGAAATCGAGTCTCTGAACCACAAGCTCACCGAGCAGGTGGAGGTGCAGGCTGCGGAGCTCTGTGAGGTGAAGGAGGTCTTGCGCAGTCGTGAGGCGCCAGCGCTGCGTAAGGAGCTTGCTGGGATCATCGGCGCCGCCTCCCGTATGCAGGAACTCTACCGTTTGATCGAGCGCGTCTCTGAGACAGACCTGCCTATCGTCATCCATGGTGAGAGCGGTACGGGCAAGGAGTTGGTGGCTCGGGCTATCCACGAGCGCGGCAGCCGGGCGAAGCGTCCCTTTATCACCGAGAATTGTGGCGCGATCCCTGAGACCCTCCTCGAGAGCGTGCTCTTTGGCGCCATGCGTGGCGCCTACACGGGGGCCACGCGCGACCGCAAGGGGCTCTTCGAGATCGCTGACGGTGGCACCCTCTTGCTGGATGAGGTGAGCGAGATGAGCCCGGCGATGCAGACCAAGCTGCTGCGTGTCTTACAAGAGGGAGAGTTTCGCCGTGTGGGTGGTGAGCGCTCCCTGCGTGTCGATGTGCGGGTGGTGGCCGCCACCAACCGTGACCTGGGAGAACAGGTGAAGAAGGGCGCCTTCCGTGAAGATCTCTTCTATCGGCTCAATGTGGTCGCGGTGCAGGTGCCCCCGCTGCGGGAACGAAGAGAGGACATCCCCCGTTTGGTGGAGCACTTCTTGAGCAAACATGGGGGGAGCGGACGGCGGGTCTTGGCCCCGGCGATGTCACGGCTCATGGGCTACCGCTGGCCGGGCAACGTTCGCGAGCTAGAAAATGAGGTCATGCGCTTCGTGGCCCTCACAGACGAAGCCATTGGCGTGGAGGACCTCTCACCACAGATCGGCAGCAGCGAGCCCTTGACCATCAACGAGAGCGACGACCTCAGCCTCCGACCTCGAGTGGAGCACTTGGAACGACAGCTGATCCAGCAGGCCTTGGAGCGTACGGGGGGCAACCAGAGCCAGGCGGCCAAGCTGCTCGGTGTAAGCCGCTACGGGCTGCTGAAGAAGCTCAAGCGCTTCTATCCTGAGCGTTACACATAGGCTACGCCCAGCAGGGAGCCTCGACATTTATTGGTTCCGCTGAGCAGGTCTAATTGGGGCACTTTTGCAGGCTTGGAGGCGAGTAGGAGACTTGGCCGCAGGCTGGGTCGCTGCTGTCGTGGCCATCGGTGTAAGAGACATCGAAGCGCTGCCCATCTTGGGCGCTGAAGAAGCCTGTATCAAAGGCCCCTGTCTCTTCAATGCGCCGAATGATGCCATTGCCACTGATGGGATCAATGATAGAAAGCTGACCGCCCGCCAAGGAAACGAAGCCAACGACACGAATCTCTTCGGCCTCTGTGTCTACCGTCACTGAGAAGGAGTCCCAACTGGGTGGAGGTAGGGGGATCTGCGGTGTGTTGCAGCTACAAATGAAGAGGATTGGCAGTGCCCAAAGAAAACGCATCAGGTTCTATTGAAGCAAGCTTCATGCCTGTGTCCATAGAAAGAAAGTGGGGGAGATAGAGAAATCGTCCGACAATAGAGTTGTCGGCAGTGGAAACATAGTTGTCAGTGGCCTAGATTCCCATTTTCATGGGAATGACGGGGTGTGGGATGGGAATGACGGGATCGTGAGTGTGAAACTGCAGCCAGAAGACTGGATTCCCATTTTCATGGGAATGACGGGATCGTGGGATGGGAATGACGGGGTGTGGGATGGGAATGACGGGATCGTGGGTGTGAATGACGGGATCGTGAGTGTGAATGACGGGATCGTGAGTGTGAAACTGCGGCCAGAAGACTGGATTCCCATTTTCATGGGAATGACGGGATCGTGGGTGTGAATGACGGGATCGTGAGTGTGAAACTGC
>JAFCZD010000065.1 GCA_019314525.1 Deltaproteobacteria bacterium | reverse complement strand
TTATCGTTCCAGCGAGATCACGGTGCGGCGCAATTACTTCAACGCTCGGCTGCGTCCGAACCTCAGCGATGGTCATCTCTCTTATTGCTACAGCCCAGGAATCGACGCCAACTCAAGGGGGGTTTATATTTTTGGCGCAAGCAACAGCATCGTCGAAAACAACGTCGCTGAGGAACTTTGCGTGGGGTTCAGCATCAACCCCTCCGGGGGCAATGGCGACGATAACAGGATCGTAGGCAATATGGTGGTGGGCACGTTCCGCAGCGGATATAGCCTGAACAGTGATTGCAACGACGCGAGCCCTTGCACAGACCCCGCCCGTATCGTCGAGAGAAATCACTTCCTGGATAACGTCGCCGCTGGGGGCGTCAAGGGGTACTATTTTCGTGGCGGCGTCGACACGCGGCTTGAGCACGGCTCGTCCATCAACTATAGCGGCGCAGGCTATCGTTTTGACGAGGTGCCCGAGAACGCCGGCTTGGCCTCGACGGTGGCGATCTCTACCACGTTGGCCGTCACCGCTACCGGTGACGAGGGCTTCGTGGTGATCGATCAGAAGACATGGTCGCTCGATGACTGCAACACCCATGGCAACGAGGTCATTGATTACCGAACGGGTGGCTTCGTGGGCGCGAACTATGACCCCCAGCTTGGCGGCTGTTTGGTCTATATCCCCCCTGGCACCCCTGGCAAGGCCGCAGTGGCCGATGGTTCTGATGTTGGCGCTAATATCATCTACCGGACCGAAGACGGCGCCCTCACAGGTACGAAACTATGGGACGCGACCACGGGTGCCTTTCCCTGCGGGGCGGTGGTGCCAGGCGTGAACGACGACGCTGGCTTTCTAGACTCGGCGTGCGTCAATGTGCATCGCCGCTTGCACGTTGGCACCTCAGGTTGTCCGATCCCTTGAGTTGTGAAGGGCACAAGCCCACCCAGCAGCACACCTACCCACATTGAGGGATTCAGGGCCCGATGGTATCCTTGAGGCACCGATGAAACATGTCTTCGTTCCCAGTCACCCTCGGGTCGGGTATGTTGTAGCCGTCACTCTGTTGCTGTTCGGCTGTGCGGGACGTGCCCAGTTTATCCCCCAGGATGGTGCGGCCTATGACGAGGCGGGTTCGTTGATCTTTGCCGACGGCGGCGGTGTGCACCACGATGGCGGGGACGATGTGCACCACGATGGCGGCGACGGTGTGACGGGGGATGGCCCCACCCGCGATAGACCAGATTCGAGTTCCCTCCGTGACACGCAGGCTGATGGTCCTGCCGCTGATATGCCATCTCCTCTCCCGTCAGGCGCGGTCTTCATCTCTCCCTCCGGCAGCGACCGCAACCCAGGAACACAAGAGCGCCCCTGGAAGACCTGGTCTCATGCCCTTTCAAAGTTGGGGCCAGGTGACACCCTGGTGGCCTTAGCAGGGGTCTATGGGGTCAGCACCGCCACGGGGGCTTTGCAGGTCAACTGCAGTGCAGGCGGGACAACTTGCGCGGGTGGTCCATGCCTCAACGGCACGTCATCTGCGCCGATCACGGTGATGTCCTACCCAGAGCGTGGGGCGTTCCTGCAGGGAGAGGTGGGTGCCGCAGACCGGCTGATTTACCTCAAGGATTGCAGCCACTGGATCCTGGCTGGCCTGCGCGTGGAGGGTGTGGATGACGCCGACGCGGGGGGATACGCCGTGGTCCAGGTGAGAGACTGTGACAACGTCACGCTCAAGCGCATGCTGGGTGCTCGCGCCAACCGCTACTTCAATAGCAGCGTCTTCGCCATTGAGTACTCGACGAATGTGCTGGTGGAGGAGTGCGAGGCCTACGATTTTCATCGCGCCGCGGTTAGCCTTTACCGGGCGAGCGAGATCACGGTGCGGCGCAATTACTTCAACGCACGGCTGCGCCCCAACCTCAGCGGTGGCCATGTCTCTTATTGTTATAGCCCAGGGATCGACGCCAACTCGAGGGGGGTCTACATGTTCGGGGCGAGCAAGAGCACCATCGAAAACAACGTCGCTGAGGAACTCTGCGTAGGGTTCAGCATCAGCCCTTCAGGTGCCATGGGAGACGACAACAAGATCGCGGGAAATATGGTGCTTGGCACGTTCCGCACCGGATATAGCCTGAGCAGTGATTGCAACGACGCCAGCCCCTGCACAGACCCTGCTCGCATCGCCGAAAGAAATCACTACCTGGATAACGTCGCCACCGGTGGTGTCATGGGCTACTACTTTCGGGGGGCCATCGGCACGCAGCTCGAGCACGCCTCCGCCATCAACTACAGCGGCGCAGGCTATCGTTTTGACGAGGTGCCCGAGAACGCTGGGTTGGCCTCGACGGTGGCGATCTCTACCGCCTTGGCTGTGACCTCTACGGGGGAGGAGGGCTTTGTGGTGATCGCTCAGAAGACGTGGTCTCTCCGCGACTGCAACGCGTACGGCAATCAGACCAGCGATTACCGCACCTCTGGGCCCGTGGGGGCGAGTTACGATCCGCAGCTCGGTGGCTGTTTGGTGTATATCCCAGCAGGGACCCCTGGCAAGGCGGCGGTGGCTGATGGCTCTGACGTTGGCGCCAATATTGTCTTCCGCACCGAAGACGGCACGCTCACAGGTGAGAAGCTGTGGGACGCGAGCACTGGCGCCTTCCCCTGCGGCGTGCCGGTGCCAGGTTTGAGCGATGACACAGGCTTTCCAGACTCGGCCTGTGTCAACGTGCATCATCGTCTGCATGTGGGCACATCGGGCTGCCCGATCCCTTGACTCCGTGAACTTGACTGCGTCTGTTGGACAGCTCTGCAGCCTTTGCCCGCCACCACTTGCCAAGATGTCACACCTCGTCCAGTTGTACCGGCTTTCCTGGCGCCGAGGGGCCTATGGCGGCATGCTAGAGGCTCCTTTAGTACGGCACAGAGTTTGCTAAATTGACCTGGTGATGATGGGTTCACTTTTCAGCTCCACCTCCAAGGTTCGCTCCCTCTTCGACCTCGCCTGGGTCGTGGCGTTCATCGTGGTGTTGGGTCTTCTCTATGGCGGTGGCAGAGGTCGGGTCGCCTTCGATGGCAGTATCCAGCTCGATTTGCCCATCGGCGAGCAGCTGCGCCGCATCACCCTGCGTGGCAAGCGCGTGGGTGTCATCAAGCATCGCGTGGAGCGCCATAAAAAAGGCTGGCGCATCACCCAGCGCTTCTTCGCCGAGATCGCCAAGGAGCGCGTGGAGGTGGCGTGGTCGCGCCTCGTGCTGCGCAAAGACCTCTCCCTAGAGAGTCTCGCCGTCTCGGCTGATCCCGAGCGCCTGACGCAGCTGATGGGGCTCAGCGGCGGTCTGGCAAGACTCTTGAATGTGGGCAAGCTGAAGCTCCACGGCAGCTGCCGGTTGCAGAGCGGGCGCTGTCGGCTCCAAGGCAACCTCGGCGGCAAGCGCGTGAACCAGTCGGTGATGGCGGGGCGTGGGCCGGTGGTGCCCACGGCGCTCTTTCCGCTGCTCGCCCGTGGTGTCTTGGGGAACCAAGCTGAGCTGGTCATCTTCGACCCCATGTCTCTGACGCGCAAAGTAGTGAAATACGAGATCACAGGGCGCGAGCAGATCGAGGTGGGCGGGGCGCGCTTTGACGCCCTGCGCGTGAAGCAAGACGTGGAGGGTTTGCCCACCACGCTCTGGCTTGATGATCGCGGACGTGTGCTCAAAGAGCAGCTTCCCATGGGCTTATGGGTGGAACACGAGGCATGGCGATGAGCAAAGTGAGTGAACAAGCGGGCAAAGCTGGCGATTGCGTGCTGCGCCTCAGCGGGCTGCGCAAGGTCTATGGCAAGTTCCCCGCCGTGGACGGCGTAGACCTCGAGATGCCACGAGGGCAGGTCTATGGCTTCTTGGGGCCCAACGGGGCAGGGAAGACCACCACCCTGCGCATGGTCACCGGTTTAATTCAGCCCAGCGCCGGGCGCATTGAGGTTTGCGGCATCGACACAGCACGCGACCCCTTGGGGGCGAAGCAGCGCATCGGCTTCCTCGGCGATCGTCCCTTCCTCTATGAGAAGCTTACAGGGCACGAGTTTCTACGTTTTGTGGGCGGCCTGTGGGGCATGCGTTCCGCTGCTATCGCTGAGCGCGGTCAGCATTGGCTTGAGCGCTTCGATTTGCAGGGCTGGGGTGGTGAGCCTCTCGAGTCCTACTCCCACGGGATGCGGCAGCGTTTGCTCCTTTGCGCGGCACTGTTGCACGATCCACAGCTTCTGATCATGGACGAGCCCATGGTGGGCCTCGATCCGCGGGGTGCCCTGCGTCTTAAGGAGGTCGTGCGCGAGCTGGCCGATGAGCACGGGGTCAGCGTTGTGCTTTCCACCCATACCCTCGACCTCGTGGAGCAGGTTTGCGATGGCTTGGCCATCATCGACCGTGGCAAGGTGGTGGCGTCTGGGCCCCTCGTGGAGGTACAGCGCGCACACCAGGCCGAGGGCATGCGCCTCGAGGAGCTCTTCCTGCGCATCACCGAACGCGCTCAGCGCCAGGCGGATGAAAAGGTGGTTGCGAGCGATGCCTGAGCCTGTGGGCCACCTCGCCGGGCAGCGCGCCGTGTGGCTCAAGAGCTTGCTTTGGGCCAAGCTGCGACCTGAGCGGCGTCCCTTGGCCCAGAAGCTGACGCGGTTGGTCTTCATCGTCTTTGGCCTCGCCATCGCCACGGGTATCTACTTCACGGCCACGTGGTTTCTCGACTTGGCCTATCACGTAGAGGTCATCGGCCCGCTGCTTTGTCAGCGCCTCTTGGACATGCTGCTCTTGGTGCTGCTGAGCGTGCTGCTGCTCTCCAACATCGTCACCTCCCTTTCGAGCTTCTTTCTCGCCAAAGACCTCGAGCTCTTGATGGCCGCGCCTGTTCCGCCTCGGGTCCTCTTTGGGGCGCGCTTCGCTGAGCAAGTGGTGCACTCCTCGTGGATGGTATTGGCCTTCGGCGCGCCCGTGCTCCTGGCCTTCGCGCAGGTGGCAGGCACGCCCAAAAGCATGCTCGCGATCCTGGTGACGATTCCACCGCTCTTGGTGATTCCCGCCGCGCTGGGGGCGGCGTTGACGATGATGCTCGTGAGTTCCTTGCCGGCGGCGCGCGCCCGCGACTTGGTGGTGGCGCTGCTCTTCGTCGGCTTCATCGTGCTCTATCTGATGTTGCGCTTGATCGAGCCTGAGCGCTTCTTGAACCCTGAAGGCTTCGCTTCGATGGTGAGCTTCATCGCCTCGTTCTCGTCTCCTACCGGGAGCTATCTGCCCTCCCATTGGGCTGCCGCGGTCATCGCCGATACCTTTCGTGGCGCGCCAGGTGGAAGGCAGGTCCCGTTGATGCTCGCTGCGCTCTGGACGGGCGCCGGTGCTTGCTATGCGTTGGCGGGGTTGCTCTTTCGCGGCGTCTACGCCAGGGCGTACTCGCGCACGCAGCAAGGGCGCAAGGTGGCGCGGCTTTCGCGCATCTGGGCGCGCTTGCGAGGCAGGCCGCTGCCGGCCGACGGGGAGATACGCACCCCTGGCCGGCACGGCGCCGAGAGCGATTGGCTGCGTATCGTGGGGGCCTTCGCGCCCCGGGGCGCCGTGCGCGAGTTTTTGATCAAAGATCTCAAGCTCCTTGTGCGCGACGCTTCACAGTGGTCGCAGCTGGTGCTGCTCGCGGCGCTGGTCTTCGTCTACCTCTACAACTTTCGCCACTTTCGCCAGCTGGGAGACAGCGGCATCGTGGGGCCGCTGGCGCTCTTCCTTGTGGGCTTGGGCCTCTCGGGCTTCGTCACCACCGCGGTGAGCGTGCGCTTCGCCTACCCACTGATCTCCATCGAGGGGCGCATGCTCTGGCTCTTGATCACAGCACCTATCAAGCCCCGACAGATCTTGCGCGCCAAGTGGGGCTCGGTGCTGCCAGCGTTGGTGATCGTGGCGGAGGTGATGTCTTTGGCCTCGTCGTGGATCCTTGGGCAGCCGCCGTCGATGATGATCTTGGGCGCCACCGTGGCCCTGCTCACAGCCTTGGGGGTGAGCGCGGTATCCATCGGCGTTGGGGCCCTCATGCCCGAATACCGCGCCGAGAGCGCGGCAAAAGTGGCGGCATCCTTCGGAGGGCTGGTGTGCATGTCCATGGCGATGGTGACGGCGTTGGCCATCGTCGCCTGGGCCGTGTACCCGGCGTATCTGTTGCATTATGGGAAGGCCACGCGCGCGCTGCCCTTCGTGCTGGCCGGCGGCGGCGCGTTGCTCACTACCGCGCTCGCGGTGTGGCTGCCGCTATGGCTGGGAGGGCGGGCGTTGGATCGCTTCGAGCTGTGAGCCTTGGGCTTGGGGCTTGGAGAGTGCTCGTTGGTTGGAACCTACCAGACCGTGCGGACGGGGTACTGGCGAATCATCTCGTCTGGGGTGAGGATCGTGAGGCCAGACATCATGGCCTGGCTAACAAGCATTCGATCAAAGGGATCGCGATGGATAGCAGGAAGGCGGGCATCCTGCAGTGTTGACTCTTCGTCGAGGGCGAGGCTGTCGATGCCATGTCTTTCGCGAACATCTGGAACAAAGCGTTCTACGGGTTCGGGCAATGGCAGCTTGCCCAGGCGATGCTTCACCGCGATCTCCCAAGCCGATATGGCGCTTAGATAGACTTCGCTTTCAGGCGCCATGAAGAGTTCTCGAGCGCGGAGAGAGAGCTGTGGAGCATCCGCAGCGATCCAAAGAAAGGTGCAGGTGTCGAGGAGCAGCTTCATCGACCACCCTCAAAGCCATCGAGTACTTCGTCAGGTAGGGCCTCGAAGAAGCTCTCGGGTACGGTGAAACGATCCTTGTCCAAGCCGATAGGGCGGGGGGCAGTGCCCTGTGACCGGATGCCACGAATCTCAGCGATGGGTACGTTTCGCTTGCAAAGCAGAATGACCTCACCCTCTGCGAGTCGCTTGAGGTGCCGGGAAAGATGAGTTTTTGCCTCGTGAATATTGAGCCGTAGCATAGTTCAATAGTGAGTCATGTATTGAACTAACTCAACCCCTGGCATGGGAAACGTGTGTTTTTTCAGGGGCGAGGACCCAGGTTCGTGGAGCCGGCCACAAGCCTGGTCAGTCCCCTCTTTTTTTGGGAATAGTCGCGCCAAGTCCCTGTTTTTACGCTCTCGCTCTCCTGGAACACCGATTGCAGCTCAAATCTACGACCGGTTTGCAAACCAGGAGATGACGATGATCCGCTTCCGCTCCTCTGTCGCTCTCAGCGTTACGTTGCTGCTTGCCGCGTGTGGTCAAACATCCACGCCCGAGCCAGCACCAAACATCGATGATCTCCTGGGCGGCGATGGCAAGGCTGATGGGACCTCCGCCTATGTGGTGGAGGCAGAGCTCGGCGGCACCTATACCGTGCGCCTGGAATACGATATGGCAGAGATCAGCCCGCTTAATGCACGGGTTCTGCGCTTCGAGGTGCACGCAGGGCAGCATCTCGTGGCCGTCGCGCGTAAGGCGGACGCCTCGAGCATTCGGCCTCACCTTCGCCTCTATTGGGGCAGCGAGGTTGTGGTGGAGTCAAAGCAGCAA
This sequence comes from Deltaproteobacteria bacterium, assembly GCA_019314525.1. GTDB lineage: Bacteria > Myxococcota_A > Polyangia > JAFCZD01. Next base: position 8,929 of record JAFCZD010000065.1, on the reverse strand, counting down.
GCCTTGTTGCCCATGGCTGCCGATGGTGACGCCGCCGTGGCCTTCACCGCTCCAGCCGATGGTCAGGTGGCGCTCTATGTCGCCGATGGGCAACGCAACATCGCCGGCTCGATCCAGGTGGACCTCGTGGAGATGTCCACGGCGGCGCCGGTGGTGCTGCCCGAGGGCGCATTCGATGCGCGCCGGGAGATGTTTACGCTGGCAGGGCTCGAGGCCGAGGTGGGGTGGTTTGTCGAGCGCGGTCTCCTCAGCGAGGTGCTGGATGAAAGCGCGCTCAGGGCTGGAGACCCGCGATGGGGCGACCTCTTCGCGGATTTCGACGCCTATCAGCAGCTCTCCGTTGAGGGGTTGGTCTCGCTCGAGGATTGGGCTGAAGCTGCAAACCTCGCCTCCCACGCGACAGAAGTGCGCCGTCGCTACTACACCCTGAGCGTGGAGCTAGCTGGGCGAAGCGGGGCTGTGGCCGCGGACGCCTATGGCGCGTATTGCGCCGAGCTGTGGCAGACCATGCGCGGAGCAGGGCATCGGTTGTCGTTTGGGGAGTGAGGCATTAAACGATAGCGCGTGCTCGTAATCCGGCGAAGCGCGGCTCTCCCAGGAGGCCCTCGACCAGCTGGGGACCGATGTCGCGGGCACACGTCAGCCAACGATCCAGTCGGGCCTCTATGCCGTAGTCTTCAGTGTGGGCTAGGAGGCGAGCAGCGGCAGTCAGGGCGACCTCCACCAAGTGCGCGCCGAGGGTGTCCCGGTCAAATTCGCGGTAGGTATAGGGATCCTCATACACCCGAGCCAGTCGGCTGTAGTCAACGACCTGTGACCGGTTGTAGGGGCTGCGCCCAAGGAGCTGCAGAAAGACAGCTAGAGGGCGTTCAGGGTCGATATCCAAGAGGCGACGAAGCGCCCTGCGCTTTGGCTGCCGGTGCACGCTTCCGTTACTGAACCGAAAGAGCAGCGCGCTCTCGGCGACCCAAGGGTGGATGGCGCTGCAGAGCCTCCTGAAGAGCTCAGGTGTGCAACCGTGGAGCAGGGCGTTGAGCTCACGATGGTTTTCGTAGTGGGTGAAAAACTCTCCAGCGGAGCTGCATTCGGCAAGAGGGCACGCATCTCCTGCACCCAGGGTTGCCACCTGCAGCGCAGTCAAGAGGTTGAGGTCGCCAAGCTCTGCACGCTCAACGATGGTCTCACGTGAAATGCGCCCAATCAGGGCCAGGCCGCCTCCCCAGTCGCCTGCGAGGCAGCGATAGAGCGTCGCCTCGACGTGGCCCGCACGCCACCTGCAAAGCTCGCGCGGGTCCTCAGGCTCGCCCATAGCGTCCAGCGCCGCCTCGCGAAGCACTCCAGCCAGCGGCCAACCCACCGAAGCTTTGACCCCACCGTGGCAGGCGGCCAAGGACATGGTGTGGGCCAGATAGACCAGCTCCAAGACCTGATCCTCGCGCTCCTTTCCTTTGAGGAGCGCCAAAACGTGCTCCAAAGGGCGCTCAAGTGAGAGCAGCAGTGGAGCGCCAGTGGCCTCTTCATTGAATGCGGTCAGCTGCCGCCCGGGTGACATGCCCTCGAGGATCTCAGCGGAGCTTGCCAGCGGGGCTGGAGTGTAATCACCCTCTTCGTGCACTTGCCCACTAGGCAGCACGATGCTCTTGAAGAGATCTTCTACTTCAGTCGCCAGGCCCCGAAAACTCTCATCCGAAACCCGGCGCTTGGGGCCAATATAAGCGATCGTGAGCTTCGGAAGTTTGACGGCGACGGGGTAGCCCCGCACCGCCCTGGCGATCTGGTCTGCCCCTGAGGTTTCTTCTTCAGTCTCCAGGACCATGTGGGGCAGCGTGCCTCTGCGATCTCGCACTAGCTTGACGGTGACACGCGTGATGCTGCGAGCAGGAGGCCCACCCTGCGCCGCCACCTCCAGCAGATCCGGTCGTCGCTCCATGAGGCCCTGCCAGCCAAGGAATGACACCTCGCCAACGCGTACACGTTGCAGCTCTTTGCCGAGGGGCGAGTCGAAGAGCCAGGCCAGGTCGTCCGGAGGGGCAGAGTTGAACTGCAGGTGCAGCTCGCGTAGGAGGGTGAGGGCTCCCACGGCGCAGGCCGCCTTCCAATCCTTGGGGGTGCGGCAGCAGATGCCAGTCTCTGGGCCATGCGTCTTGCGCGGTGCGCCAGCTGCTCGCTCGAGAGGCACCGGATCGCTGAGGCCGGCCATGGCGGAGAGTCCACTAGGGCTGATGCCCACGGCTACGCGCAGGTGTCCGGCGTGACGCAAGAAGAGTTCGTCGTCGTCCCGTGTAGTGAGCTCGCGAACGGTCGCCCAAAGCGGGTGCTCGAATAACTCTTTGCGCTGCTTCTTGGTGGAGAAGGTGACCGTGCAAGCGTGGAGAAAGCCCCGTTCGAAGCGCATGGTCTTTGGATCCACTACCAAGTCCAGCGGACGGATCCACTCTCTGCCGTGCTCCTTGACGAGCTGGCGCACACGTCGCTCCTCCTTGACGGTGCGTTCGGGCTTCATTTGCAGCATGATGAGCTCGCCCCGCGCATCCCCCCGTTCGGCCAGGCAGTCGCCATAGACCATCCGCACCTCGTCGTCGTCAGGGTTGGCGAGGATCTGCGTCAGCAGCTCGGCCTCCTGGGTGTGTTGGTCGAGGGGGGCCTGCTGGGCCCATAGGGCCTGCTCCTCTGGCGCCGGCGCATTGAGGAGTCGAGCGAGTTCGACGTCGATGTCTGCCAGCTCTGTGGTTCTCTGGGGCTCTGGCTTGGCCATCGCCATCAGCGCTTCGCGCGTGGCAGCGAGCTTGGGCCACCGGTCGAGATGCTCATCTATGATCGTTAGCGAGCGGCCGTCGGCAATCTCTTTCACCAGCCGGAACGCGCGGGTACGAAGCGTATCAGCGGATCGTGAGGAGTAGCCACAGGCAGCTGGCAGCACCACAGCAGGGACTCGCGGATCGTGCGGGAAGAGTTCCAGCAGTTCGACGCGTTGGCGGAGGGTCGCGATGCTTCCCATGGGCAGGGCGGCGAGCAGGCGCCCGAGGTCAGCAGGTCGCCGTCGCGCAGCGAGGTCGAGCCACTCGTCACGCAGCGCTCGAGTGTTCTTCAGCGTGGGAAGGCTGCGGTCGATCTGCTTACCTAGCCGCTCTATGCGTTGTGCCAGCTCTGGGCAGCGGTCCTCGCTCCACGCCATGAGCAGGTGGTCGAGAGCTGCCAAGATTCGGTCGCTTCGCAGCAGCTCAACGACCGATTGCAGGGTTGGGGCTGATGGCATGGGCGCAAGCTACCAACTGGCCACCCTGGCGTCTATTGCGTGATGGATTGTGTGATGGCGGGTGGGTGGATTGGACCACCCATTCACGAACGCTCCACGTGCACGCCCGCAGGTGCATTGAATTGGAAGCTGCCCTCTGGTGGTTTGCAGTTAACCTTGATGTCCGTGAGGGTCAGCGTCCGGATGAAGGTTGCGGCCTCGACGACGATCCTCGTGGGGGCGGTGTCCGGCAAGAGCTCACTCGATGCTGCTGAAACTACCTACGCAAAGTCACTCCTGTGTACGCGGTTCACTCTGGCCAGCTCCCCCCTCAGAACCACACAAGACAGCGCCGGCTTCGCCTGCTACCTTTCGCGCCAATCGAAGCGAGGAGCAGCGATGGAGTATCGTTTTTTAGGCCAAACGGGTGTGCGCGTCTCATCCCTGGGTTTCGGCACGATGTCCTTCGGGGGTGACGTGGATCGTTCCACCTCAGCCAAGCTCTTCGCGCGCTGTCGTGATCGCGGAATCAACCTCTTCGATTGCGCCGACGTCTACGCGGGTGGAAAATCCGAAGAGACCCTTGGAAAGCTGATCAAGGGCTGCCGCGACGAGGTGGTGCTCGCCTCCAAGGCGTATTTCCCCACCTCGGACGACGTCAACGCGCGCGGCTCGTCGCGTTATCACCTCGTGCACGCGGTGGAGGCGTCCCTGAAGCGGCTCAAGACCGATCATCTCGACATCTATTTCTTGCACCGCTTCGACGATGTGACGGCCGTGGAGGGTGCCCTGCGTGCACTACAGGACCTCGTAACGCAGGGAAAGATTCTCTACCCCGCCTTGAGCAACGCCGCTGCCTGGCAGACGGTCAAGGCGCTGGAGATCGCCAAGCGCCACGGCTGGGAGCCGCTCTGTTGCGTGCAGCCGATGTACAACCTCGTCAAGCGCCAGGCGGAGGTGGAGATCCTTCCCATGGCTGTCGCTGAGGGCATGGGCGTGATGCCCTACAGCCCCACCGGGGCGGGCTTGCTCACGGGGAAGTACGGTGAGCGCAAGCGCCCCGACGGCGGCCGCCTGGTAGACAACGCGATGTACAAGACGCGCTACGCGGAGGCGTCGTATTACAAGGTCGCAGCGCGCTTCACTGAGCTGGCGCGCGGGCGAAACCTCTCGCCAGCCGCCTTGGCCATCGCCTGGGTCGCTTCGCATCCTGCGGTGACGGCGCCCTTGATTGGGGCGCGCAACCTTGAACAGCTCGACGAGTGTCTCGAAGCTTTGGATATCGATCTGGACCATGGGCTGCGTGAGAGCATCAGCGCCCTCTCGCCCACACCACCGCCAGCGACGGACCGCAACGAAGAGAGCAGCGAGCACAACTTTGGCTCCCGCTGAGGTCAAATAATCGACAATGCAAGGCGTGAGGAGACAGAGCACAGAGAGCGGGGAGACCGACGTACGCGGTGTCGCGGCGATCCTGCGTGAGCGCTTTGGCTTCGACGCGTTTCGCCCTGGGCAAGCCGAGGTTGTGGAGGCTGTCTTAGGTGGCGAAGCCGTGCTCGCTGTGATGCCCACGGGGGCTGGCAAGAGCCTCTGCTACCAACTGCCTGCGTTGGCGGGTGAGGGCGTGACGCTGGTGCTCTCGCCGCTCATTGCGCTGATGAAAGACCAGGTGGACAGCCTGCACGCTCGGGGCATCCCGGCGACCTTCATCAACAGCCACGTCTCTTACGAGGAGCGGGCCGAGCGCCTCGAGGCCACCCGACGCGGTGAGGTGCGCTTGCTCTACGTCGCGCCCGAGCGCCTCGCCGCCCCAGGCTTCGTGGAGCAACTGCGTACAGCCCCCATTACACGCATCGCCGTGGACGAGGCGCATTGTGTCTCGCAGTGGGGGCACGATTTTCGCCCCGACTACCTGGAGATCGCCAAGGTGGCCGAAGTGCTGCAGGTGAGCCAGATTTGCGCCTTTACCGCTACCGCAACCCCCGAGGTGCGTGAGGACATCACCCGTGCCTTGAGGATGCACAACCCTCGGCTGGTGGTGCATGGATTTCAGCGGCCCAACCTGCGCTTCTCTGTGGTGGCTGTGACGAAGATGCGCGAGAAGCTGGCGCACATTCAGGCGCTGGCGGCGGCCTACTCTGGGCAGAGTGGCATCGTCTATTGCGCCACGCGCAAGAAGGTGGAGGCCGTATCGCAGGCGCTGGAGCAAGCAGGCATGGCCGTGGGGCGCTACCATGGCGGCCTCGATGAGGCGGCGCGAAGCACCATGCAGGAGCGCTTCATGGCAGGGGAGCTGAAGGTGATGGTGGCCACCAACGCCTTTGGCATGGGCATCGACAAGAGCGACATCCGCTTCGTCGCCCACCACGACATGCCAGGTTCGCTGGAGGCCTATTACCAAGAGGCAGGTCGCGCCGGGCGCGATGACGCCCCCGCCGAGTGCGTGATCCTCTTCAACTACATCGATCTGCGCATCCACGAGTTTTTCATCGAGCGCATTGGAGATGAGGCGGAAGACAAGGGCCGTGGAAACGGCCAGAACAACGGGCCTAACAAGAAGCGCCCACCCACGCCGGAACAGGTGGCGGCGTTGCAGCGGCTCGAGCGCGCCAAGCTGCGGCGCATGGTGAGCTATTGCTATGCGGAGCATTGTCGTCAGCACGTGCTGCTCTCGTATTTTGGTGATCCCGAGGCCACGGAATGTGGGCGATGTGATCGTTGCGATGATGCACAGGGGCAGGAGCAGCCCACGTGGGCCACGCGAGGGGGACGCGGAGCGGTGCCGGCAAAGGCCATGAAGGTGAAGCTCTTGGCCGAGGCTGCGCCGAGCGACGAGCAAGCCGTGCTGATGCAGAAGGTGCTGTCGGCGTTTGCGCGGGCCCGGGGGCGTGTCTCCTTTCGTCGCGTGGTGGCGCTCCTGCGTGGGGTGTCGTCGGATTTACCCGAGGGCTTGGGCGGAAGCCGCAGCGACGGGCTGCTGGCGAACGATTCGGCAGAACACCTCGAGGCGCTGGTGCAAGAGCTTGCGGCGTGTGGCGCGTTGCGCGCTGCAGGCGGCGACGCGCAGACCTTGGCCCTTACGAGCCATGGTGTGGAGGTGATGCATCGTCGTGAGACGCCGCCCCTGCGTTGGCCGCTCGGTTTGGGTGGGGCGTCTGCCAAGCGCAGGCGCGCGAAGGGGAAGGGGAAGCCAAAAACGAAGGGTAAGACGAAGACAAGGGTCAGCGCGGGGCGCGAGGGTGGAGACGTGGACGAGGCGCTGCACGAACGTCTCTTGCTCAAACGTCGCGAGCTGGCCGAGGAACACGGGGTCCCGGCCTATGTGGTCGCCAGCAACGCGTTGATCAGCCTGCTCAGCGAGGAGCAGCCGAAAGATTTGGTGGAGCTTGCGAGCGTCAAGGGCATCGGCCCCGCGCGCTTGATGCGCTTCGGCGATGCGTTGCTCGCTGCGCTGCATGGGGAGGAGTAGACAATAGAAGGGTCAACTCAGCATCCCGTGCAGTTGACAGTCCATCGAAAGCTCGCCTCGAGTTCGCCGATCCGTGTCATTGCCGTGGCATCCGGCGTGGCGTTGGTGCCCCCAATGTTGAGGGTCTTGTCGATGGTGTTGTTGTAGCTCCCTCGGGCGCCATGGATCTCATTGATGATGGTGCTCACGGCTGACTGGGACATTCCGTTGTCTTCGAGGGAGAGGCTGCGGAGCGACACCAAGGTTGCTAGCGCTCCTGGTTCTATTCCGCTCAGTTGGTTGTCGGAGAGGTAGACGTCCAGTAGCTTGGCCAGCCTGCCGAACTCCCGCGGAATGTTACCGCTGAGTTGGTTGGAGCTGGCACCGAGGCGCATTAGAAAGCTCAGGTCGCCCAGCTCTCGCGGAATAGCTCCGCTGAGCTGGTTTGAGTTGAAATAGGCCTGGGTCAGGTGGGTCATGTTGCCCAGTTCTGCTGGAATGCTGCCGCTGAGCTCGTTTCCCTGGAGATAGAGATTCGTCACCTTCGTCAGCTTGCCAAACTCTAGAGGAATGGCACCGGTGAGCTGGTTGGCGTTGAGATCGAGAACCAAGAGGTTGGTCAGGTTTCCTAACTCTCGCGGAATAGCACCTATCAGCTGATTGAAGTTGAGATAGAGATACATCAGTTGGGTCAGCGCCCCCAGTTCTGCTGGAATGTTGCCGCTGAGTTGGTTCCAAAACAGATTGAGCTGCGCAAGGTCGGTCAGGGTTCCCAACACCGGTGGGATCGTGCCATCTAACTGGTTTGCAGAGATCTGGAGGATTCTCAACTTCGTCAGGTTCCCCACCTCCAGAGGAATGTTCCCAGTGAGGTCATTGGACTCGAGATGGAGAGTCGTGAGGTTCGTCAAGTTCAGCAGGTCCACCGGAATACCGCCACTCAGCTGGTTGTGGGCGAGGCTGAGAGTGGTCAGGTTAGTAAAATGGTTCAGCCCGCTCGGGATTGGCCCCACGAGACTGTCACCCATGGCGTTGAACTCCGTGATGCCCCCCGTGCCATCGGTGGAGACGACGTGCACCGTCTTCTCTCCCGTGAGGGTGTAGCTGTGGCTGATTGCGTTCTGCTCCAGGGGGCTGCTCCCATCGCCAAGGTGCCACATGAGTGGAAGACCTGTCTTGACCATCTCAGGGGTGAAGGTGGCTGTCTCCTGGCTCACGGTGCGCAGCACAAGGATCGTGTTCTCGGGTGGTGAGATGACGTCAGCGCCAGCGTCCATGGTGGTATCAGCGCTAACGGCTCCGTCAAGAGATAGGTCGGCTTCAGCGTCATCGCCAGCGTCGAGGCGGGCGTCAGCGCTAGCGCTGCCGTCGAGGGGGCCAGCAGAGTGTACGTCGTGGGTGGCGCTACCGTCGAGGGAGGTCTCAGCGCTTGCGTTGCCATCAAGGGAAGTGTCAGCGCCATCAGATGTTGGGGGCGAAGGACCAAAGCCGAACCTGGTGCACGCGGAGAGCACCAGACAAAGAAGAACAAGAGCCTGACGTGTTTTTGGCAAACAAGCCTCCATCGAGAGCCATGGTGACATGGTTCTCCCTCGTGGAACACCTTGCCAGTACCCTGGAGGTGAAGTCAGGTGCGGTATAGGATGCTGGCATGATGCCAGGGGCCGACACTGCGAGCGATCCTCGCTCTGAATACACCCAGCGCCGAGGGTGCGCGTATGAAGAGGTGCGACGCGGAGAGCGACGAGACAGACACATCAGCTATGCGCGGCTCTTGGTCTTCGTGCTCGGCGTCGTGCTGGCCTGGGCGGGCTTCGGCGCTCATTACCTGGCCACAGGTTGGGTTGCCCTCCCCATCGCGACCTTCATCGCGCTGATGATTTGGCACGAGGCGACCCTTCGCCGCCTTGCTCGTAGCCAACGTAAAGAGGCGCTCTATCAACGCGCTCTCCAGCGTTTGCATGGCGAGTGGTGCGGCAAAGGGGTAAAGGGCGATTCGCTGCAGCCCGTACAACACGCCTATGGCGCTGACCTCGATCTTTTCGGAGAGGGATCACTCTTCGAGTTGATCTGCGAGGCGCGCACGCTCTCGGGAGAACAAACCCTCGCTCGCTGGTTCACCGAGCCGGCCGAGTACGCGACGATAGCAGCTCGCCAGGAGGCGGTGTGTGCCCTACGCGCGAGCGTGCAGCTGCGCGAAGATCTGCAGCTGGCGGGGGACGAGATGCGTTCAGCGTTGGCCCCTG
>JAFCZD010000064.1 GCA_019314525.1 Deltaproteobacteria bacterium | reverse complement strand
TGGGCTGGGGACATCCATCCCAAAGGGGCTGGTGCTCTCTTCACGTCGCTCAGGCGCAGTGTCAGCATCTAGCGGGAACCCACTGGATACGCCCCCACTAGGAGCGACAGCTTGGGGCGCAGGCGCGCTCGTTGGGCCGAAAGCGGCGGGGCCTTGGGGGATTGGGGTCTCTGCCAGGAGCCCGTCGAGCGCGTGCGGGTCGATCATGGTCCCTACGGCTGACACCGGGGCGTCTTCGGGCCGCACGATATGTTGTTCGTTGGCGCCCACCAGACGTGCGCCAGGGGCAGGTGCAGGTACAGGAGCCGCACCCGGTTGCCCACTCAGGGGTGACGGCGGCGCTGGCGCGACGTTGCCCTGGCTTGGGCCTTCTGAGGGTCTTCGACCGCCTGGCGGTGGGTGCATCGTGTGTCCGTTTTTGAACCTAACCCACGGAAACTCAACGTGTGTACAGAGCCAAGGGCTGTGGGGAGGCCCAACCTATCTAGGCTAAAGATTAGCTGATCGAGAAAGTGCGGGCAAGGAAGCCTCCATGTGCAGGCTCGCTTAAACGTTTCACTTTTCCGCGAGGGCGTCCAAATAGCGTTGGAGCTCTCGATGGCGGAAGTCCTCTTTGCGAAAAGAACGTAAGGTCCTGAGCAACACTCGTCGTGCTTTGCGCACATCATTGTCCACCCGTTGTGACCGTCGCGCTGAAAAGAGACCCTCCTGAAAACGCGTGGTTAGCTCCTTGTCCGCGAGCTCCATATAATCCACAGCCTCTTGATAAAGAGGTGGCTTCTCTGCCAGGCCTTCGAGGAGATCACGCGTTTTTTTGAACCCCAACATTGATGTGTAGACATTGCTTGGCTCAAGAGCACGATTTTCCCAGACCTTTTTGGCAAGCTCAAAGCGATGCCGAGCCTCTCGTGGGTCAGGTGGAGGCACGGCCTCTTGCAAGATCTGCACATAACAGATCTCCCATGCGTCCTCGTGAGGCGGATTGCGAGTGTTGTTGAAGATTAACTCGTTGGTGACACCCTTCTTCAACGTTTGCCGCGGCAGGTTGAGCTTCTGGCCGTAGACCCACCTCCGCATGGTCAGGGGGACCTCACCAACCTTGGAGCCGTTGAGTGAGATGGTGACCTCTCCCACCTTATCCACACCCCAAGCGCCATACTGCAGCGTGGCGCGTCCACCGAGGTACTCAAAGCGGAGGATCACCCGGTTCTTGCGCGCTTGGTCATATTTTCCGTAGCCATAGACAGCCTCGAAGAAGCTCCCCTCATCAGAGTAGGTGAGGGGTACATCAGATTGATCGAAGATCACGGCCTTGGCGCCATCCGCCAGGAAGAGTTTGTAAGCGGTGCCCCCCCCAAGCACAAGCAGGACCACCACCACAGCAAGCAACTTGCTGCGTTTTGTGCCCAGGAACTTTGGGGCGCTGCTCTCACGTGTTTGGGTGTGATCGACGGCGAGCTTCTCGAGATCATCCAGCCGCATCTCGCTGGTGGCATCACCACCCACCTGCTGGAGCACCGAAAAAAGAAACGAAGACTGGCTGAGGGTGATGTAGTCACCGTCACGCAACACCTCTGGGTTGTCGATGCCCTCACCGTTGAGCCGCGTACCATTGGCGCTCTTGAGATCTTCGACCATATACACGCCATGTTCAAAATACACGCGGGCGTGTTGCCGTGATACTCCAGTGCCAAGGACGAGGATGTCATTGTCATCGGTGCGTCCCAGCACGGCCTTCTCTTTGAAGAGGTATTCGCGGCCCTCTAGGGGGCCGTCGATGGCACGCAGAACGAATCCATGACGTGGGCAGTCGCCTCCTTTTTCGGTGCCTCGGGAAGACTTTTGTTTTCGACGGCTGGCCATGGTCTATCAGATCCCTACGAAGAACATCCGATAGAGGATTGGCCCAAAGAGGATCAAGAAGATATTGGGAAAGAAGCAAAGGACCAGCGGGAGGAGCATCTTCACGGGGGCTTGGTTGGCGAGCTCCTCAGCCCGTTGTGCTCGTTCGACGCGCATCTGACCGCTCTGCACACGCAGCACGCGTCCCATGGAGGTGCCCATCTTATCGGCTTGAATAATATTCGAGACAAAAGCGCCCACTTGCATCACTTGCACGCGCTTGGAGAGGTTGCGCAGGGCCTCTTCGCGGGTGTGGCCGAGCTTCATCTCATTGAGCATCGTGCCCAGCTCTTCGATCAATGGCCCCGCTTGTCCCTTCTGCACCACCGTATCCAGCGCGCTACCAAAGTCGAGCCCGGCCTCTACAGAGAGGGTCAAGAGGTCAACGTGGTAAGGCAAGGCGCGGATCAGTTGCTGTTGCCGACGCTTGATTTGATCGCGGAGCACGATATAGGGGAAAAAATAGCCAAAGAGGAAAAAGGGGGGCGAGTACCAGAGGGGCCGCTTCATCATGTTGAAGAGCAAGACCCCCACGAGGCCAAAGAAGAAGGTATAGAGGAATTGGCGCGCGATGAAGTCTTCGGGCAAGAGTTCGGGGCGCCCAAGGGCCAAGAAGCGTCGCTTCATCTTTTCGCCCCAGCGGTCACGCACCATGCCGCGGCAATGCACACCAAAGGTGCTCGCCAAGGCGTTGCCAAACGCTGCTAGCGCCCCAGGCGGGCGGTGCACCACAGCGTGACGTGCTACGACTTCATGGGAGGAGGGGCCGCGGCGTTCTTCTCGAGCACGAGCGCGCCAGTTATCCATGAAGGATTGTGGAAAGAGCTTATAGGCCAACAAGAACGTCGCGAGCCCGAAGAGGGCGCAGGAGGCGATGAGCATGATGTCTGTAGTTCCCATGCATAGGCCCCTAGACGTCAATATCCACGATGCGACGGATGAGAAACATGCCAATAATTTCCAAGACGATGATGAAGCCGATCAACACCACACCAAAGGTCGAGTTGAGCATGGGGTCCATCAAATCTGGCCGCATGAAGTAGAACGCGAGCCCCATCACCAAAGGCATCGAACCAACGACCCAGGCTTGCATGCGACCCATGGACGTGAGCGCTCGGACTTTCCCCTCACTCTCGAAGCGTTCACGGATTGTCGTGGAGATCGTATCGTACATCTCTGCGAGGTTGCCACCCAGCTTGCGTGAGACGTTCGTGGCTGTGACCACGAGGAGCAGGTTTTCTGAGTCCACCCGTGAGGAGAGGTTGAGCAGCGCCTCCTCTTGACCCACTCCCAGTTTCACTTCCTTGAGGAAGAGCCCAAACTCTTGAGAGATAGGTGGCTGCATTTCCTCTGAGATGCTCTCCACAGCTTGGCCGAGGGTCAGCCCAGCGCGAAAGGCCGCGGACATCTGCACCAGCGCGTCCACCAGCTGACGATCAAAGGTACGAATACGTCGCTCCCGAATCTTGTTGATGATGGTTCGGGGCAGCAAAAACCCCATGGCCGCCAGCATCAGACCCACGAACCAGTTGAAGACGACGAGGCCGAGGCCGCCAGAGAGCGCTGCCACGAGCACCGTCAAGAGCAGCAGGTGCCGGCCGTCGATGAAGATGAACATCTCGGAGAGGTTTTGCGAACCCTGCTCGAGGTAGCGCTTTTCGTACTCTACAAGCCCGTTGTTGAGGATATTGAGGATCTCCAGGCCAATGAGACCTACAGAGACGAAGACCATCAACATCACTAGCCCGGTCAAGCTACCGTCCCTTACCCTTTCCTAGGCCGCGGATGATTTGAATCGTCTTGTAGCGACGTTTTTGTAGCTCCTTGACGCGTTCACCCGTCAGCAGGGTTTCAATGGTGGTGCGTGCACGTTCCTCGAAGATGGAGATGTCCTCCCGGTTGCGCAGCGCGAGGTAGAGGCTGCCGAGCTCTTGAGCCAGCACCATGATCTCAGCCTCCTCGGGCAGCACCAAGAGCGTGACCGTGGAGTAGGCATCATGGTCACGCCCCTGCACGCTTTGAGTGGCGCTGGTGGCGCGCCCTGTGGCCAAGATAATCACGTTCTGCAGCAACGTCACCGCCACCATTTGGTTGGAGTTGGGATCGCGGAACGTGCCGAGGACATCCACATGATCGTTGGGCTGCACCATCTGGCCTACAGAGGAGCGCTCGGCGACCTCCATGCTGATGGCCCGACCCCGTCGGCGCACCGCGTGAGAAAGACGCTCGAGAGAGCGGATACCTTGCAACTGGTACCAATGCACGGGCTCACCGCGCTTGATGGGTACGATCACCTCACGTCCTGTGGCGACCTCCATGTCTCCGGGCACGAGCACGCTGTCGTAGATGAAGCGCTGGGGCATCTCCCCCAACTTGACCCTCTCTTCATCTAACTTTTGGCCCGGCTTGAGGTCCGTCCGGGCGACGATCACGTTTCTGATTTGCCAGCCCCGCGTCTTCTCCTGCTCTTTGAGGCGGATCTGATACCACGCCAAGGTCGCAGCTAGGACGCCGAGGACGATGGCGATCAGGAGGGGTGCTTTTCCTTTGAACATACCTTCCAGCCTGATGGGCTGTGCTGAACACGTCTCATCGACGATGTCGTCACACAGCGTTGCTTGCGTGGCATTGGTGCACTATTAGAGTCGAAGTCTACCTTTGCCCGCTTCTAGAGGTCAAACTCGTCTTCGGTGACTTTTCACCTCTTCACATTGGGTCAGATGGCCCCAGCCACTTTGGCGTCTCCTGGAAAAGCCCAAGAATCGTTACCTATTGAAGCTAAGGCTGAATCACATGCCATGGATCTTCATGAAGACCTTGCATGAAGCATTCCGCTTCTAAGAGCTGTTATCAAGGCGCCAGAGAGCCACCCATGGGTGTGGGCTGCGTTCGATCGTTCAAAGAGCCATCCCCCAGTTGACCACTACTATTTCCACCCCAACAACGCACGGTGCCGGCCAGCAGCAAGGCGCAGGTATGTGACTCTCCACTGCTCAGCTGCGTTGTGCCCAACAACAACATCACGGGCACTGGCGTCGTGCGTGACTCGAAGGTGCCATCTCCGAGCTGTCCGCCACGGTTGTAGCCCCAACAATAAACGGCGCCATCCTCGCGGCGTGCGCAGGTGTGGGCATAGCCTGTGGTGATCTCTTCCATGCGCGTGAGGGTCGCTGTGGCTACGGGTTGGTTGTTGTCAGCGGTGGAGCCATCTCCCAGCTGCCCATAATAGTTGTAGCCCCAGCAATGAACGGAGGTGTCGAGGCGGGCGCAGGTGTGCAGCCAGCCACAGCTTATTTGGCGTACACCCGTCAAGAGCGCCACAGCGGTCGGCTGGTTGTGGTCGAGAGCTGAGCCGTCGCCCAACTGCCCGCGATCATTGGCCCCCCAACAGCGGAGGCTCTTGTCGGCGAGCAGGGCGCAACTGTGGGCCAAGCCGGCTGAGAGCTGCATTACGTCGCTCAGGCCATCGACTTGCACAGGTCTTGATCGCTCGGTGAAGCTGGCATCGCCGAGCTGGCCTCGGTCGTTGTTGCCCCAACAATTCACGCTTCGGTCCGCGAGCAGCGCGCAGGTGTGGCTACCCCCTGTGGCGAGGCTGCGGACCCCCGTGAGGTCCACCACGACGGTTGGCTCTCCACGCGTGATTTGGCTGCCATCCCCCAGCTGTCCTGCATCATTGGCTCCCCAGCAGCGCACGCTGCCATCGAGCAGAAGCGCGCAGGTGTGGTAGCGCCCGGCGACAAGTTGGGAGACACCTTTCAACCCCGGTACGGCCACGGGCAGCTGACGATCCGTGGTGCTGCCATCCCCCAGCTGCCCAAAGAAATTGAACCCCCAACAGCGCACGCTGCCATCGGAGATCAAGGCGCAGCTATGATGACCTCCGGCAGTGAGCTGAAGGATGTAACGGTTACAGACGTATTGGCTCCGATCGACCTCGACCTCATCGAGGAGTCCATCCTTGTTGTCATCGATGCCCGTTTCGAGGTGCACGCCACCTCGTGGGCAGACGCCGCCCCAAAGGGCATTGGAGGCGCGCATGACAACGTCGTGGCAGATCGTCGCCGTGCTCGAGATCTCCGTCTCATCGAGGCTGCCATTGCCATTGAGGTCGATACCACTCTCGATGACATAACCCCCTTGGGGGCAGAGCTCACCGGGGCCTTCGTTTTCCACCACAAAGAGTGAGCCAGCGGTGCTGGCAGCTGGCGCGCTGCAAATCGTCGAGGAGCTGTTGACCTCATCATCTCCAAGGTAGCCATCGAGGTCTTCATCGAGGCCGGAGAGGATGTTCACGCCTCCGCTCGTACAGTCTTCGCCTGGCGGCTCATCCTCTTGGCGGATCAGGGGTGGCGGTGTGGCTGCACGCTGGCAGAGGTAGGAGGTGTTGGCCACTTCATCGCCCTGAAGCACGCCATCGGCGTTGTGGTCTTGTCCGCCGCGAATAGCCAGGCCACCTTGGGGGCAGTTGTCCCCAGGCATCTCCTCGCTGACTGCTACCAAGTTTGGTGCAGGCGCACAGAACGTCGTGCTGGTCTCGATTTCATCGTCCTCGAGCACGCCATTGCCGTTGTCGTCTTCGCCGCTGGAGAGGCGCGACCCACCATGGGCACACTCAACAGAGGGCGGCAGCTCATCGAGGCGCAGCAGGTCCGTCGAGCGCATGGATCCTGTCATGATCGTGCAGGCACCCAACGAGGTGAGCGAGACGCCGGCGAGTATGCACAGCACCCTGTCTTTCCTCATCGTCGTCCCCTTTGCACGGTTGTTCTTCTATTCCTCTGGTGGATTGCAGCCAAAGAGCCCTGGAGCAGGAAACTCTGCGAAGCACTGTTCACCCTCAGGGCAGTCAGTCACCTCTTGGCAGCCACAGTAGCCGTCTTGCGGGAAACAGAGGTGACCATTGTCGTTGGAGGCGCAGTCGCCCTCCTCGGCGCAATAACAAAGGTTCTGCTCAACGGAGCAGCGCGGCCCAAGGGCACGAGGGTTCTGGGTGCAGCCCTCATCGTCAACACATTCGACGCAACGATGCTCACGCCAATTAGCACCAAGCTTGCAGGTGACCTCGAAGGTATTTGCTGCGCAGTCGCTGTTTTCACGACAATAGCCCACAGGGGCTGTGGTGACCTGCAGGGTGCCAGCCTCGCTGGGCTCATAAGCGAGGTTTGTTTCGTCACCGTCAACAGTCGTCCAGGTGAAGCCGCCGTCTTCGCTGAAGCGGAAGGCGATATCGTGATCGCCGGCGACGGTGGGTGAGACCCTGCCCGAGAAGACATCATACGCACCATCATCGGTCTCGAAACTCGCAGGGGACCACGCGAAATTGTAGTGCGTGAGGGGGCTGATGGGTGTTGTGGTGCGCGGCGCGATGCCAAACTCAGCGACCAGCTGATTCACGGGGCCTGCGGTGACATCGGTCTTGCCCTCAACAAAGATTCGCCCCTCGAGTCTTTCGCTCTCCCAGTCGCGGTATGCCTCGAGGCTGGAAGTGACGAGGCTACCTTTGCTCTGATCTGTGGCGGGAGCAGCTGCGGTGTACTGAAAATAGACTCGGTTGGAGGCTTTGTCGCCAACGCGAACCTGGATCGACACCTTGTGTGGTTGGCTCGTATCATAGGGCTGTTTCTGGAGTTGAAAAGAGATCGTCGTGGGTAAGATCTGAAGCTCGGTGATGAGGTAGGCGCCGCCATCGATGTACACAACCGCGCCACGCTCGAAGTTTTTGCCCACGAGGGTCACCGTGATGGTGCCATCACAGTTGCCCTCGACGCCGCCCAATAAGATGGGGCAGGAGGGGCCATTGTCGGGGATCACCTTCTCGATAACCAATTGCTCCGCCTCAGAGAGGTCGGGTTGCAGATCTTCTGCTGGCTTGGAGTCCACAGCGCTGTCCACAGACACGCCGAGGTCGGCAAGGGTCTTTTTGTCATCACTGCAGGCGAGGGAAAAGCTGAGGATGAGGATCGAGGTTAACAGGTAACTGCAAGGACGCATCGTGGAACCTCTCGGCGGAAGCATAGTGTAGAGACGGGGCGCACCTCGACGCAAGGATCTGCCCATCGAATTCTCAAGGGCATCCAAGGGTGTGGTGAAGCTGCTACTTGAAGCTGGAGATGGCGGCGGGGAGGTCATCGAAGAGATCAAACGCTCGATCGAGTCGCAGGAGTCGAAAGATCTCTTTGGGCTGACCCTGGAGTCGGGCGATCTTCACGTCTCCGTCCTTCATACGTAATCGCTTGAAGAGTGAGACGATGGCGCCAACCCCAGAGCTGTCGATCATCGCCAGCTCGTCCAGGTCGAAGACCACATATTTGCAGTTACCAGCGACCAGCTCTTCAATGGTGGGCCGCAACTCAGGAGCCGCCACAGCGTCGAGCCGTCCCTTGACCGCGAGAATTGTAACCACACCATCTTGGTGTTGGGTGTGCTCGAGCATGTCGTCCGCCCTTTTCTTAGCCTTGCCCCGTGGATATCACGCTGCTGTCGCTGGGTAAAGAGCAGCGAACCATGGAGTGCAGAAGAATCATGCCTCAAATCATGGTAAGCGCACAGCTCTTGTCCCCTCTAGGGCCATGCCGCATAATTCACAGCGGCAGCCGTCTGGCGCTGTCAGTGGCATTCAATTCCCGTCGATCGAGGCGAGCCGATGACACGGCAGACGATGTATGTAGGGCTGGGCTCAAACGTGGGAGACCGCGAGGCGCACCTTTTCACCGCCATCAACAGGCTCAGAGAAGACGTCTCCCTGTGCAGGGTTTCATCCCTTTATGAGAGCGCTCCTGTGGGGCCCGTGCAGGATCAACCAGATTTTATCAATGCTGTTGGCGAGTTAGAGACAGAGCTTGCACCCCGGGAGGTGCTGCGTCGTTGCCTCGCCATCGAGGCCGCCATGGGTCGCGAGCGCCAGCTGGACAAGGGGCCTCGCGTGATCGATCTTGATCTGCTGCTTGCAGGGGGGCGTGTGGAGAGCTGGCCTGAACTCGACATTCCCCATCCCGAGCTAGTGCACCGTGCTTTTGTGCTTCGTCCACTCCTGGAGCTCTGCCCAGATCTGCGAGATCCACGGGATGGGCGTCCCTTGGCTGAGCACCTGGCAGCCTTGGGTGATCAGACGCTCAGCACCTATCAGCCTCTGGCGCAGCGATAGGTTGCTGGATGCGGCTCTCTTTTCACGTCCAGGGCGAAGAGGTGGTGGGCGCCATCGAGGCAGGGGCGCTCTCGTTCAAACGCAGCGTGCCCTATGCTCCTGTGCGCATCAAAGAGCTGACCAACGAGCTGATGGTCGTCTTGGGTCGCAGTGGGCGCAAAAATACCCTCTCTGCAGCCCACCTACAGCGCCTGAACGAGGTGGGCGGGCAGCTACATCATCAACTCATTCATCCAGAGCTCGCGTTACGCTTGCCGGCGAGCGACGAGGCGATCTTCCTTCAGCTCGACGAAGCGTTGGTCGCCATCCCCTGGGAGCTTCTCCATGATGGCGAGAGCTTCTGGTGCCATCGCTATGATCTTGGTCGTGCCGTACAGACCCCTCAAGCGATGGTCGCCAAGGCCGCATGCCTGCCTTCAACGCCCCTGCGAATGTTGGTGATCTGTGCGGATCCTCGTGATGACTTGCCCCATGTGATGAGCGAGGGCGAGGCGTTGATCGAGCGGCTCGACGCCAACAACACCGTGGACGCCAACCTGCTCGTCAATCCAACGGTGGAGCAGGTGCGCCGCCAGCTGACGCGCTACGATGTGGTGCACTTCGCGGGACACGCAGACCATGACCCTGTGACCCCTGAGCAGAGTGGCTGGCATTTGGCCGATGGCAAACTCACCGCCACGCAGATCGCGGCTATGGGTGGGGCGCGGACCATGCCTTTCCTCGTCTTTGCCAACGCTTGTAACAGCACACAGACGGGAGAGTGGACACCTATCCTCGAGGGAGGGTCATCCTCCAACCTGCCCGTGTACGGTCTGGCCAATGCCTTCTTGCTCGCCGGGGTGCGTCTCTATGTAGGCACTCAGCAAGAGGTGGTGGATGGACAGAGCGAAAACCTCTCCATTGCCTTTTACCAGGCCTTGGCGCGGGGCGCGGGCGCAGGCCAAGCCATGCGCGTTGCCCGCCGTGACGTGATACGACAACAGGGAGAAGGGGCGATGGCTTGGGCGAGCTACGTGCTCTACGGCGATCCCTCCTTGACCCCCATGCAGCCCAGTGAATTTCGCCCCAAAGAGCTGCTCAATTCAACCTTGCGCGATATCAAAGCGAGCTTGCCGGCGAAGCGTTTGCTTCAGAAGGGCCCTGCCGCTGTTCCCTATGAAAGGGGCATGCGTCGGGCGCGCTGGGTGTTGCCCACGGTGGCGTTGAGCGTGGTTTTGACGCTCTCTGCCCTTGGCCTTTCGGCTTGGTTGCTGCTGCGCGGGAGCACAGCGGCCTCCACCATGGAAGGTGCAGAGGTGCTTCAATTCGCGCAACACGAAGAACGCATGGCCGAAGCGCCCACGGTGGCCATCGCAGCGCCACAAGAGCAGAAGCAATGCCTCGAAAGGGCGTTGATGGGTGATGCACGCTTTGCCCTGGTGGGCGCTACATCGACGGAGGTGAAAAAGCTCGATATTGCGCAGGCCTACGCGCGCAGCGTGCAAGCCGAGCTGGTGATCTTTGTCAAGGAGGGTCGTGTTCAGGTCGCCGATGTGCTCACTGGAGACATCCCCGTGAGCTTGCCCCTAGGCACAGGAGACCAAGGTACAGGAGACCAAGGCTGCCGCGCCCTCTTTCAGCAGATGGCGCGGACCTTTCTTGGCGAGGGGGAGGTCCTCGCGGTGCAGGGCGACCAAATAACCGTCAACCTGGGCTGGCGGAGCAGGGTCGCCCCTGGGATGATGCTGACGATCATCCGCAAAGGGCGTCAGTCTGGTCGTTTGCAGGTCGAGAAGGTAGAGATGGAGCGCTGCACCGCGCGTGGTAAGGCGAAGAAGAACGATCAGGTGCGCATGCCTCGGTAGACGTTCGCAGTTCTGGGGCAAAAAAAGAGCCGGTACGTCATGAGCGTACCGACCCTGTGTGAAGACAACCGCATCCCTGCCCAATCTCACCAAAAACACTTGCAGCAGCCTATCGGTGAGCCACGGGCCCAAAGGGTTGGGCTGTCTATGCTCAACTACATAGCAGGTGTTGTGCCAGGTGCTGGAGCAGTTCAAACGCTGTTGTTTCTCGTGGCTTGCGAGCGATGCAGGCGAGAAGGCGGGCATTCGAGGCGTGCAGGGTTAGTTTCTTGACGGCGAATCACGCACGCTCGAGTTCGTGTGTGTAGTGGTGACAATGAACAAGAGAGTCGTGGATTATCATGATAATTGACAAGAGAGCTGTGGATTATCATGATAATTGACAAGAGACGTGTGGGTCATCACTCTTCTGCTGGGAGGAAGCCATGGCGTATATCCCGCGCTGGCTCGAGCTAGAATCGATAACCTCGGCTAAGTCGCTGTTTCTATTTGGTCCTAGACAGACCGGCAAAACATCTCTCCTTCAACACACCCTCTCTGGTGCTCGCTTCCTCAGCCTTCTCGACAGCGACCTCTTCTTGTCTCTCAGTCAACGTCCCTCAGCGTTACGAGAGCTCGTTCAACCCCATGACACCCTGGTGGTCATCGACGAGATTCAAAAGCTCCCACTGCTCCTCGATGAAGTGCACCTCATGATAGAATCTAGAGGGACGCGCTTTTTGCTCACAGGTTCAAGCGCCCGAAAGCTACGGCGTGGTGGCGTCAACCTCTTGGGTGGTCGCGCGCGTTCCCGAACTCTCCACCCTTTGGTTCAGGCGGAGCTCGGTGAGCGCTTCGAGCTACAGCGTGCATTGAATGTTGGCCTCGTGCCCTCGATCTACCTCTCTGAACGCCCGCTGGAGGACCTGCGAGCCTACGCCACAGATTACCTCCGTGAAGAGATCGCTGCTGAGGGGCTGACACGTAACGTGCCTGCGTTTTCCCGCTTCTTGGAGGTCGCTGCGCTCTGCAATGGACAGATGATCAACTACTCGTCTATCGCCAGCGACGCTCAGGTACCCGTCAGCACGGTGCGTGAGTATTTTCAGATCTTGGAAGACACCTTGCTGGCGCGGCGACTCCCGGCGTGGCAACGGAGCAAGACTCGCAAGGCAGTCGTCACGCCCAAATTCTACTTCTTCGATGTGGGTGTGGCGCGCTATCTGCAGCATCGCCGGGGCCTCCAAGCGCGCTCACCTGAGTTTGGTGAGGCCTTTGAGGCCTACCTCTTTCATGAGCTATCAACCTATCAAGACTACACAGCTGGTGAAGGCCTTTGCTACTGGCGCTCCAAGTCGGGCTTCGAGGTGGACTTCATCCTTGGAGAGAAGACCGCCATTGAGGTCAAGGCCAAAGACCCCGTTGGGCAGCGAGATTTGCGCGGTCTCGAAGCGTTGCGCGAAGAAAAGCAGCTCGAGCGCTACATCATGGTCGCTCTGGAAAAACACCCACGTCGCGTGGGCGAGATCGACATCCTTCCCTGGGATCATTTTCTCAAGCAGCTTTGGGCGGGAGAGTTGTGTAGTTAGAGCCGCATGTCGCCATCGGAGAGCCGTACCCTGCCGAAACGCTGGGCTTTGGCCACGTCGATCACAGCCACCACATGCTGAAAAGGCACGCCATCGGTGACGGCCACGGTGATCGCAGGCGGCGTGGCGCTGTGGGCGCGGATGGTGTGTAGTTCACGCTTCAAGCGTTGCCGGTCGTAGAGTCTACCTTGCCGGGGAATCGCGACCCGCTGAGATCCGGCTGTGAGCACATAGCCTGTGTGATCGACCAACACCGCCACGCGAGCTTGGGACATGGAGAGTGAACGTTGCTGCCTCACGCCTCTCTCGGCGCCCACGTGCACCTCCACGCGCGCCATCTGCGACCACACGGCGGTGATCAGCAAAAAGCAGATGCAGCACACCAGCAGATCGATGAAGGGAACGAGGTTGAGCTCCGCGTCGAGGGGGCGCCGAGCGCCGCTCGATGGAGAAATTGGACTACCACCCATGACACACCTCCTGAGACAAGCATGACGACGAGTTTTCGACAGCGTGGGTGGCGGAAAGTTCCGTTGTCGCAATCGCTGCCCCTTGCGGGAAGAGCACGCCCTTTGGCGAAAGGTGGCAGGGAAAGCTGCCAACTCCCGGGTCGAGCGGTGTCTCGAGGCCATACTTGGCAGGAAAAGCTGCCAACTTTCGGGTCGAGCGGTGTCTCGAGGCCATACTTGGCAGGAAAAGCTGCCAAGTTTGGTAGGGAAGCTAGTTCGCCGCCTCGATGCCCTTGGCAAAGAGCTTTCGTGGGCGGCTGCCGAACGTGGCGTGCCAGGTGCGGTCGAGCACATTGCCAGCGAGCACCTTCCACGAATCGTGGTCTTTCCACATCCAGTCGTTGTC
Organism: Deltaproteobacteria bacterium; assembly: GCA_019314525.1. Classification (GTDB taxonomy): domain Bacteria; phylum Myxococcota_A; class Polyangia; genus JAFCZD01. Next base: position 9,267 of record JAFCZD010000064.1, on the reverse strand, counting down.
AGCGAGGAACTTCTCTGCCTGCTTGGCTCTTGGTGCGCGCGACTGGCAGTGGATCCCACCGTAGCTATTCGGTCGGGCATGATGTCGGTATGAGGCGTTCCACCATTTATTCCAGGAGTGGCGGTAGAGCGAGACCATCACCCAGATGTGCCGTTTCGGCGCATGCTTCCAGTCGACGATCACGAAGGCGTGGTCGTTTCGTAGCGGGCGGTTGTCCTGGACGGTCGACCACGCCAATAGCGTGACCCGAGCTTCGGCTGGCGCGCGGGCCCATCCTCGTGCCTCTTTGAGCATGCGCTCCATCTTCCAGGGAGGCTGCGCATGGCGCCCTTTGCGGGAGCGGTATGGCTTGCTCTTTTCAATGCCGTCACCACGAATCATGCGATTCCATCCGCTGTTGCAGACGAACTTGGCGGGGGCCGCCGCCTTGCCTTTGGGGGCTTGCCGTGTGCGTTTGGGCTCACCACCAGCGCGCAGCCAAGGACCATCGGGACGCTCCACTTCATCACCACCTCCGATCGCGCAGTCTCACATGTGGGCATCGTTTAAGGAGCGCGCGGTTATCGTCGCTGACCTTCCAAATAAGGACGTCGCGGAGAAGGCACTTGGGAATCTTCTGCTTGAGGTCTCGGGCTGGCTGAACCGAGTTGAAATCTAGTCTTGTGCTGTATCGGAGCCTATGGTGGCCTCGAACGCATGCAAGCCGGAGACTGGCGGCGCTTCCAGGATAGCGAGCCGCCGAGTTGGGATAGCTACAAGACGCTCCTTACACCCGCCCTCTTCGGCTCTGGAGGCTCTGACGTTTTCCAGAGCTGGACCAGCACCACGCAGCCGTGTCGCACCGGACGCTGCGCCTTAGACCAACGTATTTTCTTCCGCGGCGGCGGCCATCACTATTACGAGGGAAACGATATCCTCGAGTTCTCCTTGCAGCGTGGGGCGTGGAAGCGCGTTTCGCCTAGCGGCCACGCGGTTACCAAATCGGAGGACGTTCGGTACACGATATACGACGACGGCACGCCCGGAAGCGCACACCACTACGGACATCTCACGTGGGCGGAGGACATCCAAGCCATCGTGATGGGCCCCTTCCTTTCGTTTGGCAACCCCCCTTCCAGCTTCACGGGCATAGTCACCTGGGATGACGCTGCTTTGCCCGACGTTGGCGACTGCAGCGGGGGCGTCGACGCGAAACCGGTTGGTACACGCTGTCGTGGCTACACGTACGTTGGGAATCTGAGCACTGAGCTCGCTAACACCATTGGGATCGGAAGCGCCTGGTCGGATCGCTGTCAGAAGATTGTGATCTGGTCAGCTAATCGTATCTTCGCACTCGACACGACGACGTGGACTCTCACCGCCCTGGGCACCTGGCCCAATAGGCTTGGCGAAACGTGGACTGCCTGGTCGGATGAGTTGCGCGTACTCGTCGCTTCGGCCTTTGAGGGCGATCGCCTCTTTCTGGCTCGTCTGAACGAGACGTGCTCGGCACTGGTAACGCCCGCAGAGACGCACCAGGTGGAGCATTCGCGCAGTCACGGAGTCTCCTACCGCACCACAGACGGTTACTTCTACCGCTGGGGCGGCAAGCGCCAGATGTGGACCTTGGACCCCGACCTGCCAGCCAATGGATGGCAGGTTCGTGCGAACCTTGCCTCAACGGAGGCGCCGTCTGGTGGGGATGTACCGCTACGGATATTCAATAAGTTTCACTATATCCCCGAACTCGACGTCTTTCTCGCCATTGGAGCGGCCAGCGACGGCGTGTGGGTCTACCAGCCCTAGCGGGCGCCTAGCGATCAATCGCCCCGACGTGCCCGACGTGCCCTATCAGCCTCATCCTTGGCCTCGTCGGCAGCGCGAGCTGCGTCGTCGGCTGACGACTCGGCTGAGCTTGCTCTAGCCTCTGCTGCGCTGACCCGTTTCTTTAGGATGCGTTCCCGTGATTGCTGAGCCGCTCGTTCCGTACCCCTTGTGGGTATGGGCAAGTTTCCAACCCAGCCAACGGACGCCAGAACCCACCCAGCCTCCGTCACTTTTTTGTAGACGGCCTTTTTTCCACACCCTTTGAACCCAAAAGTTCTGCCAGCCAATAGCTGGACCTGGCGTAGCCGCCTCCCCGAACAATCCAATTCGAATTCCGCGCGGGCCCGTAACGCTGATACCTCAGATTGCGTCAGGGGGGTGCGCGTGTGTTTCTTCAGGGGAATGCAACCAGCCACCCATGCGATCATGCTCACCGAAACGATTAACAACCCATGCCTTCTATTCATTAAGGACCTCCCGTAGCGCATGCTTTCCCAGAATCTGTCACACCAGAGCAGCTCCTTCTTCAAGAGAACTTGAAAGGCACTCAGAGCCCACTAGGGAACATTCCCCGAAAACCCCTGTCCTACCCATGCATGGCGTGGACCGCAGACCGCTTCTTCTGGATTGTCATCGTGCTGCTCACAGGCGTGGTGACGCTCGTCTTTGTCCAGCTGCGACCCGCCACACCCATCGCCACCGCCATGGCGGCCTCCCATGGGCGCAGCGCCATCAAGAGAGCGCCCCCAAAGAAGAAGACCAGCCACTTCAGCCTCAGAGCACAACGCAAGCGTCGCCTGATCTTTTCCCAAGTAAGCGGCGATCAGGCCTTCACGCGCCTTGGTGAGCCCTATCCTGGTGACTGGCTCTTTTCCTTCCAAGAGCCCGGGCAGACGATTCACGAGTATGGCTGGCAGCGCCCCAACCACCCCATCCCAGAGCAACGAGAGACGCTGCACCTCCTGCCTTTCGACGATCTCCACAGCTCGCAGCGCGCCCTGATCGCGCCTTTGAGGCGCCACACCGCGCTCTTTTTTGGCGTCAAGGTGGCGGTCTTGCCCAAGCGCCAGGTTTTGGGCCGCTTCTATGACAAAGACCGACAACAATACGACGCCGACCGCATCGTGAGGCACCTCGCTCAGAAGGTTCCCATCAACAGCTTGGGCATTTATTCCTTGGCTCGTTTTGGCAAAGAGCGAGGGCCGCTCTTGAAGCGAGCGCTCAAGCTCTCGGCCCACGAGATCGGCCACATGTTTGGCCTGAAGCATTGCGTCTTTTATGAGTGCGTGATGAATGGCGTGAATTCCCGGGCGGAGATGGATCGCAGCCCTTTGCACCTCTGTCCAGTGTGTTTGAGCAAGCTTCAATGGAATGTGAAGTTCGACGCCGTGCAACGCTATCGTGGGTTGGCGCGTTTTTATCGGGAGGAGGGCTTGGAGCAGGAGGCGGCGTTCGCAGAGGCGCGGGCGGTGGAGTTGGGAGGGTAGCGCTCTGCACCCTGAGGCTTTGCCACCGTGAGTCGATGCTGGCGCAGGACGCGCAGGGAGTGGCCGCGGACATTCCTCGGCAGGCATGGTAAGGTTGGCAGCATGCTTCGGTGGCTGATCATAGGTGGCGTGATCGTCGCCCTCGGCACCTCGTGCACTCGTCTGGTCACCCAATCCAACACACAGGCACCTGACACACAGGCACCTGACACACAGGCACCTGACACACAGGCTCGAGATGGCACACCCGATCGCGTTTCCGACATGCCACGCGATTCGACTGGTGATTCGACGGACTCGACTGATTCGACCGGCGATCAGGTCGCCGAAGGCCTCTCGGACCAGTCCTCGCGTGACCACGCCACACGCACCCTCTCGCTGACCACAGCTTGGGCGAAAAGCGCCGGCGACGGATCTAGCGATTGGGTCAACGCCGTGGCCATCGATGACGCCGGCAATATCACCGTGGTTGGGCAGTACGTGACGTCCATTAGCTTCGGAGGCAGCTTGCTGCGCAGCGTGGACTACAACGACGGCTTCGTCGCCCGCTTCGATGCCAGCGGAACGCACCTGTGGTCCCACAGCATCGGTGGCACCAGCAACGACGAGGGTACCGCCATCGTTGACACCGGGACGGCGATCGTGCTCGGCGCCTACTGCGGGGGCAGCTGCAAGGTGGCCAACCAGATGCTGCCATCGAGCGGCAGCGCCGTCGTCGTCGCTCGTTTCGATCCGGATGGAACGCTGGTTTGGGCCAAGCGCGCGGGGGGCTCCGGCAGGAGCTCACCACGCTCCATCGTGTTCGATGGCAAAGCGATCACTCTCGTGGGCAGGTTCGCTGACACCATCGACTTTGGAAACAACCCGCTGACCAAGACCGCTGGGGGTGGAGACGATGCATTCATCGCGCAACTCGATGCCGCCGGCCAGCACGTGTGGTCGAAGCGCTTCGGCGCCGAGGGCCTCGACCTGGCCGAGGGTATCAGCAGTGATGGCCAAGGAGGGTTCGTAGTCGGTGGCTCCTTTGAGCACTCCATCGATCTCGGCGGCGGCTCTTTGGTAAGTCGCGGCTCCTCCGACGTGGTCATCGCGCGCCTCGACGGCGCTGGACGACATGTGTGGTCGAGCGCCTATGGCAGCACGGGTTTCGACGAGACCGCGGGCATCGCGGTGGACAGCGCAGGCACGATCTACCTGACGGGATCGTTTCAGCACACCATCTCCTTAGGGGGCACGCTGCTCACGAACGCGGGAGGCGCTGACGTTTTCTTGGCGAGCTACGACCGCCAGGGACAGCACCAGTGGTCCAAGAGCTTCGGCGGTACCACGGACGACCGCGTCAAGGCCATCAGCAGCTCGGCAGACGGCGTCATAACCATCGCTGGCAACACAGGGGACGATATCGATTTGGGCGCTGGGCTTTTGTCCATAGCGCAGGGGATGTTCATCGGTCGCTACTCCTTCGACGGGTCACATCGTTGGTCTCGCGGCTATCAAGGCCGCCTCGACGCCAAGGGCATCGCCGAAAACGCCAGTCACCGAATCGTCATCGGCGGGGAGATCTCGGAATCAGCCGATTTTGGTACGGGGTTGCTGATGAGCAGAGGAATGCAAGATGCGCTGATCGTCGTCCTGTCACCGTGATGACCTGCTGTCTGGTGCTGTCTGGTACCTCTCCGGCGGAGTTGGTATGGGTCGACGAGTTTTGCCAACAGAGCTCTCACATGGTAACCGCCCACCATGGGCTGCCTCTTCTGGGTGATCATCGCCTACCTCGTGGGATCTCTCCCCTTTGGCCTCTGGATTGGTCTGGCGCGAGGCGTTGACGTACGAGGGCAGGGATCGGGCAACATCGGCACGACCAATGTTGGCCGCAGCCTGGGCAAGCCTTGGGCGTTGCTCGTTCTTCTCCTCGACGCGACCAAGGGTTATCTCCCTGTGATGTTGGCTCTTCACGGAGCGTGCTCTCCGGTGTGGGTCGCTCTCACCATGGTCAGCGCTGTACTAGGGCATGTCTTCTCGCTCTACCTACACTTTCGTGGAGGCAAGGGCGTCGCCACGGCCTTGGGTGTGGTGGGCGCGGTTCATTGGCCAGCGGCGCTCTGGGGTCTCGGCGTGTATCTCGTCGTCTTGGCCGTGGGTCGCGTCTCGTCTTTGGGCTCGCTCTTCGGGGTGGTAGCGGCGATGTTGGTGCTCGCCTTTGGAGATAGCCTCCAGGCCTATTCTTGGGCGATGCTGATCATCACAGCGCTGATCTTTTGGCGCCATAAGGATAACCTTCGGCGTCTTCGCCGTGGAGAAGAGCGATGAGAGTGTCCCTGTTGGTTGTGATCGGTGTCTCCTCCTTTTTGGCTAGCTGCAAAGAGACCCATACGAGCCACAAGAAGCCGGCGATGGTTGTAGCGGTGTCTGCCCCGGCCTCTCTCATGGCGACGCTGACCTTGCGAAGTCCGCGTAACACGCTGCAGCGTTCTCTCGCTCACCTGCGGGCCTTCACCGCTCTTCCTCTCAATGCAGAGCTGCTCCTTGGCGCGGCGATGCAGCAAGCGGCTCTACCGCCAGCGCTGAAGTCCACCATAGATTTCAACGGTGTGTTGCGCTTCTTCTTCCTCGATCAAGCACAACTCGATGAACGCTATCCGTTGGTCGCCGTGTTGCCTTTGCGCTCAGAGCGAGCGTTCCTGCAGGCGCTACAGAGCGGCTATCTCCCCCCAAAGGAGGCCAAGGACGGACTCCAGCTCTTTGTGCCCAAATCGGGATCGAAGGCGGGGCCGATGCTCGTTTGGCTGGAAGAAAAGCAGGTCATTCTTCCGACCTCCAAGCGCAGCTATCAGCTCCTTGCGCCCTTTCTTGCGGGGCGTCGTGCCTGGGCACCCGCCACACACGATCTGCACCTGAAGGTGCACGTCGCGCACTTTTCAGGTGGGAAGAAAAAGGCGCTTGGCCACGCCATCACGCTCCTTGCCACCCAGCCAAAGCTGCTGCAGCAGAGCACCATCAAGCGTTTCTCCAAGCAGAGCGAGGCCTTGCTGCGAAGCGCAGAGACCCTCGACATCCTGGCTGACGTGCACAAAAAGGGGCTCAGCATCGCCCTGCGCGCCCAGGCCCAAAAAAAGGGCACACTGCATCAAGCCTTGATCAAGCAGCGACCGGGAGAGCTCTTCGCGCTGAACCTCCTGCCCCTGCGCCCTGCGCTGGTTGTGGCCTCGCGCGGCCCCTCCTTGTTGGAGGGGGAGTCGGCGCTGAAGGTAGGCGTGGAGACTCTCACCAGCGAGATGAGTCCCACCCAACGTGCTCGGTTTGAGCAGGCGCTCAAAGCCGCGCGGCCCCATTTTTCTGATGGGCTGACCTTCGCCCTGCATCTCGAGGAGGCCAAAGGGGACCATGAAGAGCGCTGGATGCTCACCTGGCTGGCCGAGGTGAAGGACACGGTGGGCGCAAGACAGGCCTTGGAGCGGCTGACGAACCTGACCCATGCTTGGGCGCGTCAGCAGACAGAAAAGGAGAGCAGCACAAGCGCTGAAAAGGTTGAGCGTGAACCTCTGGAGCAGGGCAGTGCTCAGGGTGCGTTGCTCAGATTCGGCCGGGTGGATAATTTACGCAAGCATGCCCCAAGCAGACACACGTTCAATAAGTCTGCGGAGACGCTGTCTTTGAGCCGAGGACTCACCGCAGGGTGGGTCATTGCTGACAAGCTTGCGGTCTTTGCTTTGGGCAAAAACGCCGGGCCCTATCTACTGGATATCGTGGCCCAAAGCGAAAAGAAGCTAGGGCGTTCGGTGCCACCCTCCCTGCAAGGCTTGCGTAGGCCTGGGCGCACAGGGGCTGTTTACCTTTCCTTTCTGGACCTGACGTGTCTGCTCGCCAAGAGCGGTGTCTCCAGCTTGAGGGCTTTGGCGGCCTCGCTGCAGGGCAGAGAGCCAGGGGGAGCGCCGCTGCTCAGCTGGGGAGTCGACCCAACACGAACACGACTCGACCTCAACTTAGAGCTCTCAAGCGAGCATTTTCGGCCCTTCAAAGAGTTCACAGCCCCCTTGTTGCGTTCCCTCTATCAAAGAGCCCCAGCTTTGATGAGGAAATAGCTGCAGATCGATGCAGCTGCGCTTGAGACCCAGACGTCCCTCGGGTATAGCTTCAGCAGCATGGATCCCGCCCAATTCAAGGCACGCGTCGAGCAAATTTACACCGATCTGGATGCCTATACTTATTATGAGCTGCTCAACGTGCAGGCAGACACTCCCTTTGATGATATTCGGCGTGCCTTTCACCGCATGGCCATGTTGATGCACCCCGATCGGCATCGCATGAACTCCGACCAAGAGCTGCGGGAAAAGCTCTACACCGTATATAAGCGCATTACTGAGGGGTATCGGGTTCTTAGCGATGACGCATCGCGCTGCGAATATGATGGAGGCCTAGCACAAGGTCATCGACGCTTGGTGGAGCAGAAGCGACCGCATCTTGCTCGAGCGGAAGATGCCATCAAGAACCCAAGCGCCAAGAAGTTCTTTCGTATTGCTGAGAGCTTCGAGCGGAGCGGCGATATCAAGAACGCACACATCAACTACAAATTCTCTCTCGATATGGAGGGTGAAAACGAGCAACTCAGCATCAAAGTTGCTGAGCTGGCGGCAGCGCTTGAGGAAAAAAAGAGCTAGCCTGCTCGGTTTGGGGTTAGTGTGCGGCTAGGCGCTAGAGGAATACGATGGAGCAGCAAAACGATTTGGGTACCCCCTCCTCCTTTGACGGTGAAGTGGGGCTCGTGGACGAGGAGTTCGATCCCATCCTCTCCGAGGACTATGCGCGCCACATAGAAGAGCAGCAGCTTCATGAGCTACCGCTCCCTATGACTCAACAAATGCGGGGCAACTCTTCGCCATAAGCGCGGCGCACGATGCGTCGACCGCCAGCGCTCGTGCAGAGTTCTACCAAGGGGGGGGCCGCCGCCAAAGTGCGACCGATCACCCTGGCCTGCTCTCCATGAGCATCAGCATGGCACACAGCAAGAACCTCTTCTTGTTGCTCCTTTGCGCAAACCACCACCAGCTTGCCCTCATTGGCCACATGCAAAGGATCAAGGCCCAAAAATTCTGCGGCATGCCGTGCTTGTAGCGTGAGGGGGATCGTGGCCTCGCTGACCTCTACCCCCAGCCCTGTTTCCTCACAGATATCTACTAAAACACCTGCGAGGCCACCGCGAGTTGGGTCACGCATGAAGCGCACGCCTGCTCCGACGTTTCGCAAGGCACGCGCTAGCGTGGTGAGGGGCGTGACATCGCTCAGAAGCTCTGTCTCGAAAGCCAGGCCTTCACGCACCGACATCACCGCGAGGCCATGGTCTGCGATGGAGCCGGTGACGATGATGCTGTCGCCCTCTTGGATGTGCCTCAGCGAGAGATCAACGCCCTCAGGCAAGACACCAACACCAGCAGTGCTGATAGTGAGACCATCTCCCCCACGACGCTCGACGACCTTCGTGTCCCCTGCGGCCACAGGCACCCCCGCCTCTTTTGCCGTAGCGGCGATGGAGTCCAGGACGCGGTCCAGCACTGCCAGCTCGAGCCCTTCCTCGATGATTAGCGAGACGCAGAGGGCCTGAGGGTCGGCGCCCATCACCGCGAGATCGTTGACCGTGCCGGAGACTGCGAGCCGGCCGATGTCGCCTCCGGGGAAAAAGAGTGGTGTCACCACTGATGCGTCGGTAGCAAGGCAGATCTTTCCTCTTGGCACCTCCATCACCGCTGCGTCTGTAAGGGGATCGAGCAATGGGTTGCTCAAGCGAGGCACAATATGCTCGTCGATCAACTTCTTCGTCATCTCCCCGCCGCCTCCATGGGCGATGAGGATGGTCTCTTTAGACATCGAACTCTCGACTTGGCGGGCTGCCCACCGCAAAAGGTTGACACCAACGTATGCTGGCAACCCTTGATTACCAGCTCGCTCCCCTCCAGATCAACTACGTCCTGAGACGCGT
>JAFCZD010000358.1 GCA_019314525.1 Deltaproteobacteria bacterium | reverse complement strand
CTTGTCATAGAGGCGAGCCTGCTCCGTCGGGGAGCGTGCGGTCTTGAGCTTTGCGTCGGGCACATCTGGGGTCTTCAAGCTCTGAGCTTGCTGCGCCCTTTCCGTTGGCGCCTGTTGGTACTGGCCTTGGGAGGTTTCGCCTTGGCGGCCTCCTCGGTGGCCTCTTTGGCTCGCAGAGATGCTTCGAGTTGCGGGTAGCCTTCACCTGGCGCGAGGCGGTCGCCGTAGTTGCCAAGGTGCGGGTTGAAGAGGCTGCGCTTCCAGGCGAATTGAGAACGCCAAAATTGGGTAGGAGACATGCCCTGAGAGCCATGGGTCTTGACGATAGCGAAAGAGGCGCTGTAGTGGCGCCATCCGCCATAAGTATCCGTGCTCGATGTGGCGACGGTGCGCAGTGCGCCTTGACGCTTGTAGGCCCAATTGCGCCCCTTGGGAGCGGCTGGGTTCCATGCGGTGCGACAGCCTGCGGCCAACATCACGCAGAGCAACAGGGCTGCCGTGGGCAGCCAAACCTTGATCATGATCGACATCCTTATTTTGAAGGCCCCAAGTCCCCCACCCCAATGGGGGCGCACTCTAGCAGAACGGTCGCGGAGTGGAAGCAGTCATCGCCAGCTAGTCGATGCTCGGCGCATCCTCGAAGAATCGATAGGAGACGAAGATCGTGTCGCCGAGCTTGGGGAAGAGCGGGGAGGTCACCGGGATGTTGAAGATGATGGCGTTGTTCGGACCGTCATAGTCGAAGCCGTTGTCCGAGCCGCGGGGGATCTCCACCCCTCCGATGGCGAGCTTCAGGGTTGAGGAGATGGGCACCCGCGAGAGGATGAAGGTGGAGGAGAGCCCTTGCGCTGCCGACACGAGCGAGTTGAGGGCTTGATCGAGCACCACGTTATCGGTGACGCAGATGGGCCAGCTTGCGCCACCTGTTTTTTCCACCATCGCCTTGGCAGCCCACGAGGGTTCGGCCTTGCGGTGGCACACGGGGTCAAGGGCGATCATGCCAAAGGCGGTGATCTCTTTGTCTTGGTAGAAGCTCGTCAGGCTCTGAAAGAGCGGCAAAGCCTCCACCTCGCTCTGCACGCGATAACGAGCTCCGTCGTCTTCGTCGCGGAGAGCCTCCTGGATGGGGATCTCCTCTTCGTCGGTGACGAAGACATAGATCATCTTTGCTCCAGGGCGAAGCGCTTGATCCATGCTGCCCGCCGCAGCCGCGGGCGCGGGCTCGAGTGTGCGCTCGTAGAGGTTCTTGCCAGCCGTGATAGGCGCCTCGTACTGGCAGTCTCGGGGCCCTGCGGGCACACTCACGCGGCTCTTGAAGGTGGCCTGGTCGGTGGTGAAGTTTCCTCCCGTGAGGTTGACGTTCGAGGTGCTACAGCCGGCACGCATCACCCCCAGGCGGTAGTCGATGCCCGAACCCTGCAATTTGGTGATGAAGGCGTCCGCCGCGGCGAAAATGCGCGGCAGATCGTTGTCGGTGACGCTGGTGGAGGTGTCCATCAACCAGACGATATCGCTCACGGGAAGCGCCTCGACGAGAAAGTTATCACATTCGGCGGCGAGGCCCTTTTTGCCTTTGGCCAGGGCTGTGGCGTTGGTCACGTCGCGCATGCGGATGGCCGTCATCTGTGTGCCATTGCTGAAGTCGGCGGTGGTGCCCAGGGCGCCGAGGATGACGACGCGGTCGTCGCGCACCACGGTGCTGATCAACAAGACCACATCGTTGGCGCTGCTGCCTCCAGGGCCCACAATGGCGGGCGCGGCGGGCACGCTGACGTCGGAGGGGTGGGCGATGAGCGCGGTGAGCAGCTGGTCGCGCAGCTGATCGAGGGACTTTCCGCCGGAGGTGATTAGGCGTTGGCTGCGGGTGGCGTCGAAGCCGTCGTAGGTGGTGAAGCTCAGGCGGTTGAACACAGCGTTGATGGAGAGCCCCAGATTGTTCATCAGCTGCTCGTCGGCCTCGTCCTGAATGAGCGCACTCGTGGCGCCGGGCTTGGAGAGGGAAAAGGCCGCCACCTTTGCCACGCCCTCTTCAAAGACCACCCCCACCTCGCTGGCGTGGGCGTTGGCGATGTTCACCTCACGGGTGGCGCCAAAGGCAGGGTCGAGGGCCAAGGTCCAATCGGCGGCGGTGTCGGAGCGCAGGGTGGGGGTGATCAAGGCGTCAGTCTTGCAAACGAGGTTGCTGCCCTCGTCCTTGTCGAGCACGCCGTCCCCGTCGGTGTCTGTGAGTCGAGGGTCGGTCTCGGAGCCGACGCACTCAGGGGCCAGCAGCGGGGTGCAGGCGCCCAACGCACCGCCTGGGCTCACAGCGCAGACTTGCCCCTCACCACAATCGCCCTCGCCGAGGCAGGTGGCCTTGCAATCACCCACCAGGCCGTCGTGGTTGCGATCTTCGTCGCCATCGGGCACGCCGTCGCCGTCTTGGTCGGCGTTGGTGGGGTCGAAGCCCACGCATGTGCCCACCAGGCAGTCGGCGTCTGTGGTGCAGACCTCCACCGGTCGTGGGGTGTCACCGCCGGCCACACAGATCTTGGGCGCGTTGACCTCCACCCCGTCCATGATCCCGTCGCCATCGGAGTCCGGGTTGCAGCGATCGGTGCCCAGCTCGTCCTCTCGTGCGTTGTCGATGCCGTCGCGGTCGCAGTCGTCGGAGGTGCAGCCGATGCAGGGGTTTGCTCGGGCGTCACCCATGTCGGTGCTGGAAGCCCCATCGTGGGTGGTCATCATGCTGCCTTCGCAGCCGACGAGGGAGAGCGTGAGAGCAAGGGCTAAGAGTATGGATAGACGCGTCATGGATCCCTCCGAGGTTAGACAGACTCTAGCAGCTCAGGGCCTTTTGGTGGAGCATTGGCCAAGCGGTCAGTACTCCACTCAGCCCATGGAGGATGTGGTCAGTATGAAGGTGGTTTGGCCAAAGCGTGATAAGCAGGAACTCTGGCTGCTCTCATGTGTCCAAGAGACAGATCCTTTCTGGAGAAAGCATTGCAACCTCGACGCTTCTGCACGCCAATCCTTGTTTCCTTCCTCTTGTTCGGGCTCTCCTGTGCGCCGCGACCCAGTGGCCCCCTGAGCACCTTGCTCGCAGGGCGCACCTTGGGTGCTAGCACCAACGCCTCCTGGCAGCCCTCAGCGACGCGCCAACCCTTGGAGGTGCTGCATCGTTCCCCGACGAAAGAGGCCGAGGGTTTGTCAGCCATCATCGTCACCTTCAACCAGCCTATGGTGGCCCTTGGTACCGCGGGGCCAATGTCGATGGCATCAGGAGCGTGTCCACTGCGTGTGAAGCCGGCTGTCAGGGGCAGCTGTCGCTGGGTGGCAGGCGACACGCTCAAGCTGGCCCTCGAGCAGCCCCTGCGTAACGCCCGGCGCTACAGCGTGACCATCCCCGCCTCTATCGCCGCGCTCTCAGGGTCGAAACTCTCGCACGAGGTTTCGTGGTCGTTCGATACCCCACGCCCCGAGTTACGGCGGGTGGCCCTTCATCCCAGAGATGCCTTGCGGGCTGATCGCATGCGGCGTGACGATGCCTTGTTGCTCACCTTCAACGTTGACGTCGACCCAGCGCGCCTCTTGCGCTCCGCTGAGCTGCGTGCGGGTGGCAAGGCTGTGTCTTGTGAGGCCCGTCATTACATCGACCCCGAAACCAAGCGGCCAGACGCCAAACGTGTGGTGTTGAAGCCGCGCGCTTTGCTTGCCCCAGGGGCCAAGGTGAAGCTGGTGGTGCCTCCCGGCTTTGTCAGCGCTGAAGGACCGTTGCCTTCTACCCGGCCAGGTGGTGCGTCGTTTTCAACGCCAGGGCCTCTGCGCGTGAAGGTTCTCTGTGACTACAAGGACCTGCCAGCGGGCGGCAACTGCTGGCCCATGAGCAATCGTTACCATCGGGGCGTGGAGCTAAAGTTCAGCGAGCCTGTCACCAAGAAGCAGCTTATGCGTCAGCTGAGTATCACGCCACGTCTCACCAAGCCGTGGAAATCGAGATCCACCTGGTGTGGCAAGCAGCGTTGTGCTCGCTATTGGGTGCTGCAGGAAGTTTTGGCACCAAGCCAGCGTTACAGCCTGCGGTTGCCGGGCAGACTGAAGGATATCTTCGGTCAGCATCTCGAGACGCCCTTGCGCACCCATTTTCGCACCGAGGCGTTGCCCCCAGGGGTCTTCATGGCCCACGACGCTGAGGGCTTTCGCGAGGCGTGGCAACCCTACAAGGTGAAGACCGTCAACCTGCGCACCCTCCAGCTAGAGACCACCGCGCTACGCGGCGCGAACCTGGTGCGCTTCATCGAGTGTGTGCGCAAAAGACATTGGAACTGGCCCAGCCGCTGCAAAGCCAAGGGCATCAAGGCGACTCGCCAACTCTCGGTGAAGGGCGCTCCAGACCAGGTGCACGCCAAGACCTTGACGTTGCCCCGTGGGCTCTCACGCATCACCCTTTCGAGCGCGCAGCTGCTGCTTCCAGCCAAGAACAAGGGCGGCCCACTCCAGAAGGTGCGCATCGAGCGTTTCGTAACCCTCACAGACCTTGGGCTTCATGCGCGCATGACGCCTTTCGGCGTAACCGTCTGGGTTACCACCTTGCGTGACGGTCGCGCTCTAGCCGGCACTGAGGTGACCTTGCGCGACACCCGAGGCAAGCTGCTCTGGCGGGGAAAGACAGACGCCTTGGGCGTGGCTCAGGCGTCGCGGCAGCAGCTCGGCGCGCTCTTGCGTGCCAAGAAGCCTCCCCAGCTTTATGTGTTGGCAGAGCGTCAGGGCGATAGGGCCTACCTCACGCTTTCACGCACGTATTGGTATCAAAGCTACGACCGCGACATGCCCGAAAGCTCCCAGAAGCCGGCACCCCTCGAGCCGATGGAGATCTCGCGTGCGGGCGATTGGCGTGGAGATCGTCCCTTGCTCGTGGGCTACCTTTCCACCGAGCGCGGCATCTACCGTCCTGGCCATATCGTGCATCTCCATGGCGCTGCGCGTCGCTACCGCACATGGCAAAGCCAGCCCGCGGCGGGCCTGAGCGCAGAGGTGCGCTTGCTAGGAAAAAACCGTGAGATCGTCGCTCGCAAGGGCGTAAAGCTCAGCGCGCTGGGCGTCTTCACCGCGCGTCTTGCCCTGCCCAAGGTGGGGCGCTTGGGCTACCACCACGCCGAATTGCTGGTGGGTGGGCGCATCATCGCCACCCACTACCTGCGTGTGGCAGAATACCGTGCGCCACGCTTCTCGGTGCACCTCAAAGCCTTGCCCTCGTCGGTGATCGCCGTGGAACCTGTAGCTCTCGATTTCGCTGCTCGGTATCTCTTTGGTGGCCCCCTTGATGGGGCGCCCTATGGTCTGCGGGTGCAGGCCAACACCACCTCCGTTGAGCTGCCAGCGAAGAGCGAACACCATGCGGGTTCCAGCCCCTATGTGGTGCAGACCGAGAGACGCACCTGGTTGCAGCGCGAGGGCATGCTGGACGGCCAAGGGCAGGGCAAAGAGCAGTTCGTGGTCGCCAACTTGGGCCCGCGGCCCTTTCCCTCCTGGCATCGGATTCAGCTGGAGGCGCGCTCTCCGGCGCGGCGCAGCGTGAGCGTGTGGCGCCACTTCACACACTATCCGGGGGAGCGCCTGGTGTCGGTGAAGCAGCTGGCTGCCAAAGAGGGCGCCCATCAGCGGCATCTGCTGGTGGTAGACCCAGCAGGCAAGCGCCATGGGGCGCGTGTGAGCGTGTGGCTGCACCCTGTGAGCTACGCTTCAAAGAAGCTGCGCTCCTTGAAGGTGGGCTGGAAACGCATCCTTTGGCGGTCCTCTCGTTTGGTGGGCAAAAAGGGCAGTGTGCTGCGAGTGCCCTGGCCCAAGTCCCATACAGGCCCACAGGTGTTGTTGGTCTTGGCTGTGAAAGATAGCGCGGGCCGTGAGACGTGGACCGCCCAGCGGCTCGACAAACCAAACACAGAGGCAAAGCGCTGGGAACGTCACCAGGCCCGGCTGCGCCAGCGCAACAAGCAGCTGCAGATCACGTTGGACAAGGAGAGCTATCTGCCCGGGCAGACCGCCGTCGTGACCGTTGTGCGC
>JAFCZD010000063.1 GCA_019314525.1 Deltaproteobacteria bacterium | reverse complement strand
CCCACAAAGAGGACCACGCTGCCAAAATGCATGCGCCGCGCCTCCAGCATGTGCAGGCCGGCTTGCTCCATCAGCGCACTGAAGGCATCAGGTGCAGGGAAGGCGGCAATGGAGGCGGCGAGGTAGCGGTACTCGCTATCACCGGAGATCCACGCGCCAAGGCGTGGGATGATGCGATCGATGTAGAAGCGCGCTGCGCCGGCCAAGAGGCCCTTGCGGGGGTGGGAGAGCTCAAGCACTACCACCCGCCCCCCACGCCTTGTGACGCGGGCCATCTCCCTCAAGCCGGCGAGGCGGTCAGGCACGTTGCGGATACCAAAGGCGATACAGCTGGCGCTGAAACGGCCATCGTCGAAGGGCAACGCTTGGGCGTCACCTTCGATCATCTCGCAGCGTTCCGTCAGGCCCGCACGCGCGAGCTTCTCGTGGCCAATGGCGAGCATTTTTGCGCTGGGGTCGAGGCCCACGGCGCTCAGCTGCGGGTAGGCTCGCAAAGTGCTGATGGCGACGTCTGCGGTGCCTGTGGCGACGTCCAGCAGCTCGTCGCCAGAGTTCACGTGGCCTTGGGAAAAAAGCGCGCGCACCAATCGTCGGCGCCAGAGGCCATCGACGCCAAAGGTCATGACGCGGTTGAGAAGGTCGTAGCGATGGGCGATGCGATCGAAGAACGCTCCTCCGCCGTCGCGACGTGCGAGGGCTTTGGAGGGGCTGCTATCAACCCTCGCTGGCTCGGGGGATTGTTCAGTGTTCATGGCGCAGCCTCGGTGGCCAGCAGGCCCATTTCCTGTGCGAGGTGGGTGAGCTGCTCAGGGGTGAGCGCCTGGGGCCCGTCGGAGAGGGCGCGCGCGGGTTTGGGGTGCATCTCCACCAAGAGCCCATCGGCACCAGCGGCCATGGCGGCGTGGGCGAGAGGGGGGATCAGATCGCGCCGGCCCACAGCGTGGGAGGGGTCGACGATCACGGGCAGGTGGTAGTGGTGTTTGAGCAGGGCTACCGCGCCCAAGTCGAGGAGGTTACGTGTGTGTGCATCAAAGCCGGTGACGCCACGCTCGCAGAAGATGACGCTCTTGGCGCCGGCGTTCATCAGGTGCTCGCCAGCGAGCAGCCACTCCTCGATGGTGGCCGACATGCCGCGCTTGAGCAGCACTGGCTTTTTGGTTCTTCCCATGGCGTGCAGCAGCGCGAAGTTTGCCATATTGCGGCTGCCCACCTGCAGCAGATCCGCCACCTTCGCTACGCGTTCCACCTGGGCCTCACTCATGGCCTCGGTGACCACCAGCAGGTTGTTTTCCCGAGCTGCGTCGGCGAGCCAGCTCAAGGCAAGCTCGCCGCGACCCGAGAAGGCATAAGGAGAGGAGCGCGGCTTGAAGGCGCCGCCTCGAAGATAGCGCGCGCCTGCACGGGCAGCGCATCGGGCGGCCTGGTGAATTTGCGCTTCGTCTTCAACGGCGCAGGGGCCCGCTAGGAGCACTGGTCCTGCATCGAAGGGTCGCGAGCCTGCTTGGGCGTCCACTCGTGGGTGGGCGCTTGGCGCGGTGAAGACCTCTGCCACACCTTCGATTCCTGCCAGATCAGTGGCAGAAATCCCCGCAGAGCCTTGTTCAATAGAAAGAGCGGGTGCGCCAGCAGAGCCCTCTAGTCGACGTGTCCAGAGCCCACGCCCGCGCAGGGTTGCTTCAACCGTTTCTGGGTTGGCATCTCGTTTCAGGGCGATGAGCATGCGCTCTCTCCTCCTGGGATCATCTCGCTCCCAAGCATCAATGAACCCGTGCCACCGTGTACTCTGCCACGGTGCTCAAGGCGTCGCGCGCTCTACCACTGGGTAAGCGCGCGAGGGCGGCGTTGGCGCGGCCGATCTCAGCGTCAGCGCGCTCCCGCGTCGCTTGCACGGCGCCTGTGGCCAACACGCGCCGAACCAAATCGACCCCGACCTCAGCGGCCCCGTCGCCTTCCACCAGCTCTTGAAGGTTGGGGGCCAGCTCAGAGTCACGTTCTAGGGCCACCAGCAGGGGCCACGTCACCTTGCCCTGTTTGAGGTCTGCCAGGGCATCTTTGCCCAGCACGGCGGGGTCACCGCGCAGGTCGAGCACATCATCTACCAGCTGGAAGGCGAGGCCAAGGCGCAGGCCTACCTCACCGGCGCTCTCGATCTCCACATCTGAGAGCCCCGCGACCATGGCACCCGCTTCGAGGGCCCAGCGAAAGAGGCTCGCGGTCTTCCCGGCGATGATGCGGTTGTAGGTGGCAGGGTTGGGATCGAAGCGCTGTTGTTGTTCGAGCTGTAGCGCTTCGGCCTCCACCATCAGATCGATCACGGCCAGCAGTCGATGGAGGAGATCGTGCTCATCAACGCTGTGCACCCGGCGCAGGGCAGCGGTGAGCAGCTGGTTGCCTCCCAGCACGCTCGCGGTGTTGCCATAGATCACCCGCGCAGTGGGCGCGCCTCGTCGCTCCGTGCCCCAATCGATGACGTCGTCGTGCAGGAGCGTGGCGGCGTGGGTCAGCTCGCAAGCGAGGCCCAGCTCCCGCGCCTGGCGCAGCCTGGCGTTGTCAAGGCGCCCATGCCCAAGTCGAGCGCCGAGGAGTGTACAGATCGGGCGTACGCGCTTGCCTGGACGCCCCAGGAGATGTTGTGCGGCCCGTTTGGCCACGCTGCCTCCGGGCTGCAACAAGAGGCTGATCTCGGCCTCCACAGCCGCCAGGTCATCAGCCAACCATTCACGGAGGTCAGCCAGCCGGTGCGCTGACGAGAGCTTCGTGAGGGGAGGGCTCTCTGCCACGGGGAGGTGTTTGGGGGCTGCTTGCCCACGCAGGTCTGCGGCGAGGGCGGCCCGCGAGAGCTTACCTTGGCGGTTGCGAGGCAGCGCTCTTCGCGTGACGAAAGCGTCGGGCACCTTGTAGCTGACCAGGCGCTCACCACAGTGGCGCATCAGCGCCTCCATAGATGGGGCCTCAACCCCTTCCTCCAGCACATAGAAGGCCACGGGGCGTTGACCCCACCGTTGGTCGTCGCGCGCCACCACGGCCACCTCCGCCAGGGCAGGGTGGCTGCTCAGCGCCTCCTCGATGGGCTCTGGGGCGATCAACTTGCCGCCGGAGATGATCATGTCATCAGCGCGGCCATGGACGTGAACCTGTCCTTGCTGGTCAATATGCCCCAGATCGCTCGAGACCAGGCTGCCGTCTTCCACCAAGGGACCACGCACACGCAGCCGGTCGCCCTCTGCCACGTCTACGCGGGCAAAGGCTTGGGGGGGACCGCTGCCACGGTCGCCGCTGAGGTCTCCCACCTCGCGTGTTGCCACCTGCGAGGCCGCCTCGCTCATGCCCCACGTGAGCGCCACAGGCGCGTTGATGGCGCGGCAAGCCTCGAGTAGGGCCTCAGAAGTGGCCTCCCCCCCGAGCAAGATGGCACGCAGGGCTGGGGAAAAGGGGCGGGCCGGTCGTGCGTCGAGCACGCGCTGGAGGGTGGTGGGCACCAGTGAGAGCAGCGTGGCCTTTCCTTCGTCGAGCTCGCGGGCCACACGCGCGGCGTCGAAGCGCTCGTGGAGCACCACGGTGGTGCCGAGCCAGGCGCAGCGCGCGAGGATCGAGAGGCCGCCAACGTGATAGAGCGGCAAGCAGCAGAGCCAACGGTCATCCTGAGCGTGGCCGAGGCGGATGGTCGAGCCAAAGGCCGAGAAGAGCAGCTGCTCGCTGCGGAGCCGTACAGGGCGCGGTTTTCCGCCCGTGCCAGAGGTGAAGAGCAGCGCTCGTGTTTCATCCAGAGCCCAGAAGCGCTCTTCGCAGCAGGCTTGGGCTGACGAGAGGGTGGGCAGCGCGGTGAGGGCGTTTAACGCCACAGGTGATGTGTCGTCTGCACACCAGAGGTGGGGCGCCAGTTGCCCTCGGGCGTCGCAGATTTGGGTCAGGCCTTGTGCCAGGCTTCGGAGCTCATCATCGGGAGCATCGTGGGGGAGCGGTGCCGCCACGGCTCCCAGCCAACCCACGGCGTGCCATGTGACGACCCACTGCACCGATGGCGGGCCAAAGAGCGCCACGACATCACCCGCGGTGACACCCGCATTTTTCAGCGCCGTGGCTCGACGGGCCGAGGCGTCGGCTAGCGCCTTCCAGCTCAGCTCTTCTTTGCCGCAGAGGAGGGCTGGGTGGTTTGGGCGCGCCAGAGCGCTGCTCTGCAACGGATTGGGGATCAGGCTCATGCTCTAAGTCCTTTTCCTGGGGCCTGGGCAACGCTTATACGCGGCTGTTGTGACCAGCGAGGGTCTGTGGAGGCGAGGCCTGCCGCGCGACGTGGGGCTGGGAGCGCTGCTGCGAGTTGCAGGGCGGCTTCACAGCCGATGGCCGACTCCAAGGAGCTGGTGACGATCACGTCAAGGCCAGCGATGATAGCGAGGCGCGCGATCTCACGTGCCGCCAAGAGTCCCCCGCAGATCATCGGTTTGATCACCAGCACCTTTGCAGCCTCTTGGTCGATGATCCTCTGCGCGTCTTTGGGGGAGCGGCAGAGCTCGTCGGCTGCCAGGGGGATGCCTTGCTCTTGTTGCAACCTCGCCAACGCGCCAAGCTGCGCTACAGGCTGCTCGATGAGGGCGATGTCAAAGCTCTCGAACTCCTTCAGCGCCCTGCGCGCGACATCTTCTGACCAGCGGCCGTTGGCGTCCAGGCGGAGTTCGATCTCCTCGCCGACGGCGGCGCGCACGCGCGCCACTCGCGCGAGGTCTGCGTTGAGGGGCCCTCGCGCCACCTTCAGCTTGAGGTGGCGGTAGCCCTCGGCCGCAGCAGAGCTGGCCTCGTCTTCTGTCTGCACTAGGGCGTTGGTGCAGATTGACTGGGGCAGGTCTGCTGCGCCGAGCAAGATCGCGGGAGTCACGTTGTGCAGCTCAGCGAGGGAAAAGAGCAGCGCTTGCTCGATGCCATGGCGAGCAGCCGAGGGCAGCTCCAAAGGTGCGAGGATTTCCGCGATGTCTTCCACGGAACAAAAGCGGGCGCCACGGAGGAGCTTGCTAACGCGCTCCAACGCCTCCCTCGTTTGGGCGAGGGTCTCATGGGAGAAGCCCGGTAAAGGCGCGGCGTCGCCGAGAGCGTGGCTCCCACCAGCGAATAACACTCGGACGATGAGCCCCTGGCGTTGACCACAACCGACGCTCCTTTCTGCCGCGGTCTGTGCAAGGGGCAGCTGGTAGGGCTCTACGGAGAGCTGCTCGAGCGAGACGCTCTTCACAGGAGCACCCCCAACGCGAGCAAGAGCGAGTAGATGAGGCTCAAGCGGGCGGTGCCAGCGAGGGAGCGGTTGAGCTGCACGCCCTCGCGCCGTCGCAACGCTCGCAGCTCATAGAGGGCTAGGGGCGCTGAGCCGAGGGCGAGGAGCCAGGTGGCGCTGGCGCCAGAGGAGAGCATCGCCAGGGGCGGGACGAGCAAGGCCAGCAGCAGCAGCAGGGCATATTGCAGCTGACTCACCTTGAGCCCGAGGCGCACGGCCAAGGTGCGTTTTCCCGCGCGGCGGTCACTCTCGCGGTCACGGATGTTGTTCACCACGAGGATCGCGGTCACCAACGCCCCTACGCCCAGCGCGGCCCACAGAGAGAGCGGAGAGACCGTCGAGCGCTGCAGGTAGTAGCTGCCACAAACGGCCACCAGGCCAAAAAAGAAGAAGACGGCGACATCACCGAGCCCGTGATAGCCCAGGGGGCGTGGGCCACCCGTGTAGCCCACGGCCGCCGCGATGGAGAGCAGGCCCAAGACCACGAAGGGCCAGCCGCCCACCCACACGAGATAGGAGCCCGTGATGGCCGCCATCATCAGCACCACCAGAGCGCCGACGAGCACGGTCTTCGGCGCTAGCCAGCCCTGCTGCGTCGCGCGAGGAGGCCCAAGACGCTCGCTGGTGTCTGCGCCCTTTTTGAAGTCGAAATAGTCGTTGGCGAGGTTGGCCCCAATCTGCAGGGCCGTGGCACAGAAGAGCGTCGCGAGGGTCAGCGCGTAAGAGATGCTCCCACCCTCAGCATAAGCCAGGGCGTTGCCCACCAGCACAGGCCCCAGGGCCGCGCTGAGGGTTCGGGGACGCGTCGCCCAAAGCCAGGCGGCGATCTTTCCGGGGCGGGGTGGCGACGTAGGGTTCATGTTGGCTCAGGGCATCCGGGGAAACTTCTTGAAGTCAGGTTCACGGCGCTCGACGAAGGCGTCACGCCCCTCTTGGGCCTCGGCTGTTTGATAAAAGAGCATCGTCGCGTTGCCCGCCAACTCTTGGAGCCCTGTTTGACCATCGACGTCAGCATTAAAGGCCGATTTAAGCAGACGGAGCGCTGTGGGTGAGAGCGCGAGCATCTCGCGACACCATTGCACGGTCTCTTCTTCCAGCCTTTCGTAGGGTACGACGGTGTTGACGAGCCCCATCTCGAGGGCCTGTGCGGCATTGTATTGCCGGCAAAGAAACCAGATCTCTCGTGCCTTCTTTTGCCCCACGACGCGCGCGAGGTAGCTTGCACCAAAGCCCCCGTCGAAGCTGCCAACCTTGGGGCCTGTCTGGCCAAAGATGGCGTTGTCTGCAGCGATGGTGAGGTCGCAGACGAGGTGCAGCACGTGCCCGCCGCCAATGGCGTAGCCTGCGACCATCGCCACCAGGGGCTTGGGGCAGGTGCGAATCATGCGCTGAAAATCGAGCACGTTGAGCCGCGGGACTCCATCGCTCCCAGCGTAGCCGCGGTCTTGCCGGACACGCTGATCTCCTCCCGAGCAGAAGGCCTTTTCACCCTTGCCTGTGAGCACGATGACGCCCACCTCGGTGTCCTCGCGGGCGCGGGCGAGGGCGTCGATCATCTCCATCACCGTGTGTGGGCGAAACGCGTTGCGTACCTCTGGGCGGTTGATGGTGATCTTGGCGATGCCCTCGGCGACATCGTATTCGATGTCCGAGTAGTCTCCACAGCGCTTCCACTGGATCGTCATATTTGGCCTCCTATGTTCCCCGCATGCAGCGCTCGGGCAACGTGGGCCCACGCTTGCTCATGGTGTTCGAGATCGGTCTCGTGGTCGAGGGTGACCTCGACGAGAGAGGTTGTGTCTTCCTGCAGCGCACGCTCAAGGCTTGGCAGGAGTGCTTGGCGTGTTTTCACGGCGCGGTATTGGATGCTAGCCCCGCTGCAGAGCGCTTCGATGGAGGTGCCATGGGGGGCGCGAAAGCAACGCTCGAAGGCGCCATGCTCGGCAATAGGCAGGTGCGAAAAGATACCACCACCGCCGTTGTTCACCACCACGATGGTGAGGGGGCGGGCTTGCCGTGCCACGGCCAGGAGCCCGCCGACGTCATGCAAGAGGGCGGTGTCACCCATGAGCAGCGCGGCTTGCCCATGGTGAGCGCGTGCTTCACCTGCGAAGGTGGAGAGGGTGCCGTCGATGCCGTTGACGCCGCGGCTCACCGCGAAGTGCAGCGCCTTGGCGCCCTCGGTGCCGAAGGCGTCGGCGTCGCGGATGGGCATGCTGCTGGCGAGGTGCAGCAGCGAGCCCGCCGGGAGGGCTTCCATCAGCGTGTGTGCGACAACGCCGGCCCATAGCCCTTCTTTGAGCTCCTCACGTGCAGCTTGCGCCGCGATGTCGTCGGCGTGCAGCCACGCTCGCGTCAACTCATGCGCTGGGATTTCCTCCAGGCGCTCGTTCAAGCCCTGCACCACGCTGCTGGGGTCAGCGTTGACAAAGAGCGACGTGTGGTGCCTGGGGTCGCGCGTTCGCCCTGCGGCGTCGAAGGTGATGACCTTCGCGTTCCAACGTTGAAGTTGTTGCCCCAATGCTTTAGAGGTCGGCGGCAAACCGAAGGCGAGCACCTGGGTTGGCGCCAAGGCCTCCACAGAGCGGGCCTTCAAAGAGCGCGCGATGAGATCGGCTGTGGCTACCACGGGGGCTTGGACCCCTTCGTTTGGTGCTCGATGCCGCAGGCCCGTCGCTAGGTCGGCGAGCAGCGGCCAGCCTCGCCTCGCCGCGAGCGTGTCAAGCGCTGCGGAGAGCTCACGCGGCCTATCCGCGCCCGTCAAGGGCCCACAAACGAGCAGCGTGCGTTCTTCGTCGATCTCCTTCGCCAGGGCATCGAGTTGTCCTGATGTGAGCCGGACGCGCCCGCTGATGGTGCGCATGGCGCGCGCTCGTGGTGTGAGCTTCGATGCAGCGCCAGACTCCCCAGCGCCGGGCTCCCAGAGTGGTTCGCGGAAGGCGAGGTTGAGATGCACGGGGCCAGGCGCCGCGCCATGGGCCGCAGACCATGCTCTCGCTGCCACGGTGGCGATCCACGCCATGTCCTGCTTGGGCGTTGGTGTGCCGAGATCCGCTGCGTATCGTGTGTGGGACGCGAGGAGCTGGCTCTGTCGCGTGGTTTGAGGAGCCGCGCAGTCGTGGAGTTCAGGCGGGCGGTCGGCGGAGAGCAAGAGCAGCGGCACATCGCTGGCGTCAGCCTCCACTACCGCTGGGAGGGCGTGGGCCACAGCGCTGCCCGAGGTGGTGATCATGGCCGTGGCGTGGCCATCCTCACGCCCAAGGCCGAGGGCATAGAAGGCGGCGACGCGTTCGTCATGGAGCAGCTCCACTTCCAGGCGGGCGTGGGCGTCGGCGGCGAGCACGAGGGGCGTACTTCGGGAGCCAGGGCACACCACAACCCTCCGCAGGCCGAGGCTCACGAGGGCGTCCATAAGCTCACCGGCAGCCTTCGCGTTGGTGTGCGCGATGTTGCTGCCTGCGCCAGCGTTCACGCCGACACCTGCGAGAGGGGGCAGCTCACACCCACTGGCATGACGGCGTCGAGGGCGACGATGCGCAGCGCGTTGGTGATCGCTCGCAGCTTCTGCTCCGTCTCCAGCCACTCTGCCGAGGCGTTGGAGCGAGCTGTGATACCCGCGCCCACATAGGCCATAGCGCGGTCTTCCCGCAGGCGCGCGCACCGTAGCGTTACCACCAGGCGCCCATTGCCTTCTGCGTTGAAATAGCCGAGGGGGCCAGCATAGAGCCCACGCTCGAGGCGCTCGTGGTCGCGAAGCCACCGCCGGGCTGATAGGCGCGGTTCACCACAGGTCGCAGGCGTCGGGTGCAGCGCGGCGGCGAGCTCCAGGATATGCGTGGGCTTGAGGAGCGTGCCTTGGATGTTGGATTGGAGATGCACCAGGTTCGTCAACTCGCGCACGCGGGGTTTTGAGACATTGACGTGGCTGCAATAGGGCTCCAGGGCGGTCCTCACCGAGCGCGTCACCACCTCCTGCTCATGCCGTTCTTTGGCGCGCGTGGTGAGGGTGTGTGCGGCCGCGAGGGGGGCTGTGGCCGCCAATGAGACGGTCTCCACCGTTAAGCCGTGTCGCTCAACCAAGAGCTCAGGCGTCGCGCCAATCAAGAATTCGTCACCCGCCTCTTTGGCCAAAGCGAAGACGGTGCAGTCTTTTTGTCGCAAGAGCAGCTGCTCGAGGGTCTGGCGCAGATCGAGGCGAGCCCCTGTGGGCACGCTGATCTCCACAGCGCGAGCCGTGACGACCTTCTCTAGCTCGTTGAGCCCTGCCCGTGTGGCGGTGCGTGCATGGGTGGCGAGGGTCTCATACTGTCCGCGACCCTCTTCATTGCCACGCACGAGGGGGCGAGAGGTAAACTCTGCGTCGCGGCTCTTGTTCACATGAAGCACGGCGGCTTGGCGGAGCGCCCTGAGGGCGTTCGTCCTGGAAGCGTCTGCCTCATCGGCTCGGTGATTCAAGATCCACTCACCGCGCCCTTTGCGCTCAAGGTAGAGCAGACGCGGAATGAAAAAGCCTCCAGACCAATCTGTCCATGGGCGTTCGCTGTCGAAGGGCAGGGCGCCGAAGAAAAGCGGGGGCAAGGGGGCGCCGTCATCAGGGGGCGTGAATTGTTTAGCGAGGGATGAACAACCCTGGGCGAGGAGCGCTGGCTCGCCAGCCTCCAGGAATGCCACCGTGCCCCACCCCAGCGCCACCATCTCCGATTCGCGATCCCAAAGGGCGATACGCAGCGTGCTCGCTGCCTCATCCTCCGGCTCACCAGCGTAGGCAGGCCGCCAACAGAGCAGGTTCAGGGCCTCCAAGGGCTCGCCGAAACAACGCTCTTGCTTCCATTGGGTAGCGCTTTGCTGCTTCATCGCGTGCTCTCATTCGCCTTTGGGCGCGGGCCCTTTTAGCTCATCTCATGCAGGGATTGAACAGTTCTCTTTCATCTGCTATCTCTTGTTAAGACGTCTATTGACAACTTGTAGCTTCCGAAGGCTGGCGGTGCAAGGGCTGAGGGGTCGAAAGGGAGCAGGTTTTTGCACGCTTCAGCGTCAGAAGGAGAGCTTCGTGCCGCGTAGGGATAGTCACGCATCTAGTCACGCCTCCACTGGGGCAGCAGAGGCAGCAAGAGCAGCGCTGGGCGATGACGCGCTCTTGGACCGGCGTGTGCGAGATCTTTGCGACGCAGTGGGCGCGTTCATCGATTATTGGGGCTTTCGCGCGATACACGGGCGAGTCTGGGTACTGCTGGCCATTCGCAGTGAGCCCATGTCCCAGGCCGAGATCGCCGCATTCTTGCAGGTGAGCCGCGCCCTGGTGAGCACAGCGATGTCGGAGCTTCAGGGCTATCGTTTGGTGCGGCCCACCCACGAGCACCGCAACGCGCCTTATACGGCCACCATCGACGTTTGGCCCACCATCACCGATGTGCTGCGCTCTCGTGAGTGGATGTTGCTCGAGTCGTCACGCTTGGCCTTGGAGGCCACCGTGGATGAGATCTCCATGCGTGAGCGTGAAGGGCAGAGCCACCCCTATCGACTCAAGCGGCTGCGCATCTTGTTGGCCATGACCGAGATGGCCCAAGCGCTGCTCAAGGTGCTCTTATCCCTCGGGGGCGCGCGCACACCGCGTGGCTTGGGACGATGGATCAGCAAGGCCTTCGCCGTGACACGCAGCTTGCGCGCTGATAGCAGCGCGGGTGCGCGTTCTGCGCCGCCTGCGGACGGGTAGAGCTGTGCGGCACCGAAAAAACTGGTTCTGTTGTACGACACTCCGCGTCTCCTAGGTGTCGCAGCGCGCCTACCCATGCGTCATGGTCCCGCGTTGTGCGACATTCCGCGCCTCCCAGGCAGAGGTCAGCGCAAGGGCGGCGGATCGTCGACGTAATCAACGCGGGCGCTCGCGCCGTAGATTCGTCGAGAGGGCGTGACGAAGCGAAGCAGCTTGCTCGGCAGGCTCGACAGATCCGAACGCCAACTCTTGTTGAGGGTTGAGCTATCATAGACCACGCGGAGCTTCAGGTGTCGCACTGGGGGTGGCAGAGGGGCACCCTCCCGCCCGGCCGCCTTCAACTCATCTTGGTTCATCAACAGGGAATGACTGTAGCGCGGCAACACAGCGCTCGACGGATAGAAACGATGGGCCAACCAGAGCGTGCGCTTCGCAGACTCGCCTGGTAGGAGGACCTTCGAGGTGACCTTTGTCCAGGAGTAGACGGATCCGCAGCCAAAACGCTGGATGACTTGCAGGCTCTTGCCCTTTAAGTCGAAGGCTTCGACCTTGATTAGCGGTGCGACGAGGGGAGCGTAGAGGTCCTCCACGTTCACGGGGAGGTCGAGGATCAAGGGCGCGAAACCGTCGTTGCGAAAGGTCACCTGGATACGCTCTGGCTGGCTCTGAAGCTGGGTGACGTGAAGAGAGAGCTGCGAAAACTCTGCTTTGTCCTTCTTCTTCTCGCGCTTGGCTTGTGCCTGCGTGGCGACCGTGGGCCGGTGACGCATATTTTGAGGTGACGGTGCGCAGGCGAGGAAGCATGCGCACGCTGCCAAAAAGATGAGGGGATGTCGCATGAACCCTTTTCCTTTTTTCCTTCTTACGACCTCTTCTTGGCTGGCGACAGAGTTAGCCGGTCGATGGCGTCTTGGGCGCAGCCGCCTTGACCTTGGGCGCGGGGGTCACGCTTCGAGGTGACTTTTCGCAGCCAGGGAGAGTTGAGATTGTAGCTACAAACACGATGAGAGTAGGTCGCATCAACCCATGTTCTCTCAAAGCATGTTGGGGCGTCAATGTTCAAGGAGTGGCTGTCCGGGGAGTCGTGCGCTTACTTCAAGCACCCATCATCCACCAGCCCATTACAATCGTTGTCGAGTCCGTCACAATATTCGGGGCTAGGCTGGCACTGCACGTCGGGGCAGCCGTAGACCACTGAAAGCTGCTTAATCTCGCTCGCCTTGAGCTTTTCGCAGCTCTGCCCCTCGAGCGTGATGGAGTTGTCGCTGGCGTCATAGCTCCAACCATCGTTATCGTCCCGTATCAGTGCCACTCCATCGGTGGAGACGTAGAGTTTTTCGCTCTCTGGTGGCACTTCCTTCAACTTGAAGCGACAACTTACGGCAGCTGCTGCAATGGCCTCCAGCATAGTGGAGAGCATCGTGGCGTCGGTGGCGAGCCAGAACTTTTGCGGGGCGTTGGCACGGGCAAGCCCACCCGCGCTGGCGATGCTGTTGAGCATGTCAGTGGCCTGAGAATTGTCCACGTCTCCAAAGCCAACCACCGCCGTCTTGACCCCCGCGCTCGCAAGCAGCGTTGTCGTCGCCCCCAGGCTTTCGGGTGTGGCATCACAGGTTGCGTAACCATCCGTGATCAACAGCACATAACGCGCCCGACTTGGATCGACCAGGCTCGTATCGGTCAACGCCCCGCGAAGCGCCTCATCCGTGGGGGTAACGTGGGGCTGATAGTCAGCGTGCTCTTTGGGGTGGTGGCAGAGGTCGAAGGGGGGCACGTTGGGCGCGTCGAGGGCATCCAGGATGGGCTGCTGGGTGAGCAGATCGCAGGCAACGCTGCTACCCGGAACATCCTCGCAGCCCAATTTGGGTCGAGGATAGACAAGGAGGCCAAAGCGCATACGGGTCTCGAAGCGCTGCGTCAGGGCCGCCACCGCCTCCCGCGCCACATACCAGCGCGTAGACGGGTCGTCGGCTCCTGTGCCAAAGGTGGAAGGATCGTCAAGTTGCTTGCGCATGGAGCAGGAGCGGTCAAAGACGATCAACATATTGGGCTGGGTAGCCTCGGTCGCCAGGGCCGAGCCTCCACAGGAGGTGTCGGTTGAGCTTGGATCTGTGTCCGAAGTTGAGCTGACATCGGTGCTCCCTCCACCATCAAGAGAAGAGACAGAATCTTCAGTGGTGCGGCCATCACCGGTCTTCGCAACACCGCCGTTGCAAGCGCCGATGAAGATCAGGGTGACAAGAGCCCAAAAGAGGCCTGACGGTGAACACTGCATTGTGTTACTCCTCGGCGTGTGGATCCTTCAGGATATTTTGTCACACTTGCTAGGGTTGAGTCGACACCCAAGCTGCTTGCGGCTGCACGACGGATTGTAGCAAGACAATTGGGCCGCGATGGTGCGTGTTCTAGCCAAGACACTCTGTTTCATTTGGCGCCGCCTCCGCGGCGCCAGAGTGTTGCGACTTATAAGAGGCGCTCGGAGAGATCAAGCTTTTTGAGACGCAACACTAGTTCATGGGTTTGTCAGGGACGAGAACGTCGGTCTCACCGCAGCAGCGCGCCTGAAAACCGGTGAAGCTCTCCACATTGCCGTCAGGGCTTGCGCACCCACCCAAGGGTAGGAGGTCTTGCAGCAGCATGCCCCGCTCGCGGCAGTTCACCTCAGCCAGGACCCAGAGGAACTGCTTGTCCAAGCATTGCTCGCCCTCATAGGTGATCTCTGCACATTGAGGTGTTGGTGGCAGGGTGGGCTCGGGAGGCTGGACTGTGGCGTCGAAGCAGCAGGTGGCGGCGACGGCTGTGTAGCCGGTGCGGTCTGCGCTGGTGCACTCTTCGAACCCGCGAAAGTCGCTGGCGAAGGCGCCGATGGCTGCGCACATATCTTGAGCTGCCTCGTGGAGCATCCTTTCATCGAGGCAAGAGTCGAAGGCCTGCTTCACTTGTTGGCACTCGGGGTTTGGATTCGGCGGGGGAGGTTGATTCGCGTCGCCACAACAGCGAGCGATGACACCTTGGTAGCTTGGACGCTCGTCAGCGTTGTCGGTGTTCTGACAGCGCTCCACGGGCAGGGCTTCTGCCAACTGCAGGCCGAGTTGCTCACATTGACGGCGCGCAATCTCAAAGAGTTCTGCCTCGCCGAGGCAGCGGTCGACGAACTCCTCAACCTCTTTGCACTCTGGGTTGGGCGTGGGTGGCGGTGGTGGCTGCGTGGTGGCGTCGCCGCAACAGATAGCCTCGAAGTTACGGTAGAGACCCTCCTGTGTGCCGTCAGTGGGGAGGCTGTTGTCCTCCATGCAGCGTTCGAGGGGATGAACTTCGCGGATGTTCATGCCTTGGGCCGCGCAGACCCGCTCGCCGAGCGCTTGCAGCGTGCCCAATTCAACGCATCCATCCGTCTTGCCGCGCACGGTGACGCAGGTGTCTCCGGGAGGGGGTGGAGGCTGTTGGGAGTCGGGGCAGCAGACAAGGTGAGCGCTGCGGATCAGGTTTTCGCCTGTGCTGGTGTTTTCACCGGTGCTGGTGGCGCAACCTTCGAGGGGGCGGAGAGACTGCATGCTCAGGCCATCTTCCGCGCAAGCACGCTGCGCGTAGTCTTGGAAGCGGTCCAAGGTCACGCATTGATCGGCTACCAGCTCTTTTCCCTCGCAGATATTGACGTCTGGATTTGTTCCGTCATCTGAGGGGGTAGCACAGCAGGTGAAACGAATGGTGCTGTAAGCCTCCTGTTGATCGGTGGTGCCAGCAGGGTCGGTGCCAGCAGGGTCGGTGCCAGCAGGGTCGGTGCCGTCAGTGGCGTCGTCCTCCCCATTGGGGTCTGTGGAGTCTGTGGGGCGGGTTCCGTCGGCACCGCTACTGTCACAACGCTCTACCGCTTCCATACCTGCGAGCATCAGGTTGTGGCGGGCGCAGACCTCCTGTGCATAGTCTCTCCAATCTTCGTGGCTGCGGCAGACGCCATCACCGCCAGCGCTCTCCTCGACGCAGGTGCCGTTGGTGGCGGGGGTAACCGTCCACCCACCCTCATCGGCGTTGCCAAGGCTACCGCTCCCACAGCCGCCAGCGAGCAGGGCAAAGGCTCCGCCAATGATGACGATTCCAAGATGGGTTCCCATGGTTGAGGTTTGGTGGCAGATATGTCGCATCTTTCCCTCCTGTGGCTCTTTGTTCCCTACAAAGGTCCTGGTTGTGGGTTACCTCCTTCCAGTGCAACCGGGGCTCTCCCACGGCTCATAAAAACGCAGCCCCACGGAGAAAAAACTTGGCTGGGAAGTGGCGCTCTTTTGAACGAAAATAGATGAGCCGTGAGCACGAACGCTGAACACTCTAGAGATATGGCGCTGGGTGCAACAACGACCGCGGAGCGGATGGGCGAGCTGACACAAGTAGATAACGTGATGAGCGTGGGCTTCATGGGGGACGACTCCGCCTTGGTCGCCGCGCTGCAGAGCGGACACCCTGGCGCGCCAGCGGCGCTCTTTGATCGCTATGGGCAGCATGTCCAGCGTGTGCTCGCCAACGTGCTCGGCCTCGACCCTGAGCTCGCCGACCTTTTGCATGAGGTCTTTGCGCAGGCGTTGAAGAGCGTGCGTGGCATCAAGGACGGCGAACGGCTCAAGGCATGGTTGACGACCATCGCTGTGCACACGGCGCGCGGCTGCATTCGCTCGCGGACGCGTCGGCGCTGGCTTCGCTTCGGCGCCACAGAGGAGCTCCCCGAGGCTGTGGCCCAAGGTGTCTCCGATGAGGCGCGCGAGGCGATGCGCAGCACCTACGAACTCTTGGGTGCGCTCTCTGCTGATTTGCGCATCCCTTTCACCTTGCGTTTTATCCACGGCATGGAGCTGACAGACGTGGCCGAGAGCTGTGGTGTGTCTCTCGCCACCATCAAACGCCGCTTGGCCAAAGCCGAGCGGACCTTCATCGCGCGCGCTCGTCGAGAGCCCACGTTGGTAAGCTGGATCGCGGAGGGGAGCCGGTGGGGAAGAAGTTAGACCATAGCGCCCCACTGCGGGCTTTGGGCGAGGCCATCGCGGCAGCCCAGGAGCAAGCCCTTGCCGACGGCGAGCAGCTCGCTGGCGTGCGCCGGCGTTTGCTCTGTCATGAGTTGTCCGCAGAGGAGTCCACGGAAGAGACTCTGGGACGTCTTGGTGCACACGTCGGCGACACCCAACAAGAGGTGTTGATGGGGCAAAAGCATCTGCACCAGGTACGCGCACGCCTCTTGGCCCCGCCCTCATCGCCACGCTCTCGAGGGCCCCTGTGGGCGGCGTTGGCGCTGACGGGGGTGAGCGCGGCCGTGTTGTTGGCCACTGTGATGCTGGGAGACGAGGCCTCGCTGCGTTACCACATCGACGGTCGAGAGGGTGTCGTGGGCGCCTGGATTGCCCCAAAGGCGCAGAAGACCGCACAAATGCTTTTTTCTGACGGATCGCAGATCGATCTTCAGGCGCGATCCAACGCGCGAGTGCAGCGTTTGGACAGCCGTGGTGCACATGTTCTGCTCGAGCGTGGCGTGGCGCCAGCCGTGGTGCACATGTTCTGCTCGAGCGTGGCGTGGCGCGGGTCTACGTTAACCCTCGGCGGAAAACTCGTTGGGATCTCTCCGTGGGGCCCTTCGATGTGGTGGTAGTGGGCACGCGCTTTTCCATCGCTTGGGACCCCGAGAAAGAGGTCTTCAGCCTCGAGTTGGAAAAAGGTTCTGTCCGCGTGAAGGGACCAGGCTTGAAGCAGAAGGGACCAGGCTTGAAGCAGCAAGTGGTCTCGGCGGGGCAGCGGGTGCGGGTCTGGGTGCGTGAGGGCAAAGTGCAGCATCGTTCACGCGCCAGCCTTGTCGCAGAGAAAAAGAGCCCTGTCGCGAAACCTGTGGCCGCGAAACCTGTGGCCGCGAAACCTGTGGCCGCGAAACCTGTGGTCGCGAAACCTGTGGTCGCGAAACCTGTAGCCTCTGGTGCTACGCGTCCTATGCTCGCAAAGCGACAAAGCCGCAAACGTCGTAGTCAACGCAAGACGCGGCGCCTGCCTCGATCAGCCGGAAAGGCACCCCTCTCGCTTTCGGCGCCCGCAACGACGACGACTTCTTCCACCCTTGAGCCTGTGGCGAAGGCACCGGCTCTGAAGCCACCTCCCACCAAGCGTCCCAAAGCAGGACCTTGGGACTTGGCGCGCGCTGGGCGCTACAAAGAGGCCATGGCTCGTGCCGCGAAGGAAGGGTGGGCTAAGGTTATCGCCTCTGCCTCGGCCAAGCAGCTGCTGACTTTGGCCGACGCAGCGCGTTTGGCGGGAAATCAATCCCGTTCGCGAAAGCTATTCCTTGCCCTGCGCTCACGTTTTCATGGCAGCCCCGAGGCCGCCGCCGCCGCGTTTGCGTTGGGGCGCTTGGCCTTTGATTATCAGCGTCAACCCCTTGTAGCGGCCCGCTATTTCCAACGCTACCTCGCCGAGGAGCCACGAGGTCCTCTCGCCAAAGCGGCCTTGGGCCGGCTTCTAGAGGCCCGCGTGCGGGCCAAGCAGTGGGATTTTGCCTGTGCCACCGCGCGCTCCTACCTGTTACGATTTGCTGGTGGATCTCATACTCGCTTGGCCCAACGCATCCTCGCGCGCTGCAAGGCTCGTCCATAAGGTGTCGAGGCTGGCGTGCACCCTTGGCGCTCTGGTGCTCGTGGCGAGTTGTGGCGGTGGGCAGCGGGCGGCGCCTGCGATGCCCATACACTTCATCGGAAAAGGCGAGCCTGACGCGCTGACGCGACGTTTGGCGGTGGAGTTGAAGGCAGCGCAGATCCGCGCCGTATTGATCTCCGGCTTTGGTTTGCCAGATACCGAGCTTGCGCGTCTCGCACAGCGGCAGGGGGCGCAAGCCGGTGTGCTCGTGCGACGCGGTCCCGGGCGCGCTCAATGGCTCGTCGTTTTTGTTCTTTCCAAGGAGGGGACGATCTCGCGTCATGTGGTGGTCCGGGGGGCGGCAGAGACTTCATGGGAGTTGGTGTTGCGCGCCGTGGAGACGTTGCGCGCAGAGCTCTTGCCCCTGCCCGATTTTCTGCCACGTGCGGACGCCAAGAAGACCTCTGTAACACGACCTTCAGCGAGTCGCCCCGCGAGTCGGCCAGCCAGCCCTTCGGCGGCGAGCAGCCAGCAGGCGAGCAGCCAGCAGGCTAAGAGCCAAAGTAAGCCAGTGTTTGTGAGGAAGATCGACCATGACTCCAAGAGCGAGTCTGTATCCCTTCCTTCACGGCGCTTTTCTCTCAGCGTCTCGGGGGGCATGAGCTATGGACCTGGCGGCGTCGATCCCTTTGCCCAGGCTGGCGTCGCTCTCGGCTGGCGGTTCATCCCTGGATGGGAGCTGCGTCTAAGGACATTGCTACCCATGGGGGGCCCTCGGATTGAGACAAGGAGCGGAAGTTCTGCGGTCTACGCTGGCCTTGCGAGCGTGGGCGTTCATTGGCTCCCCTT
>JAFCZD010000357.1 GCA_019314525.1 Deltaproteobacteria bacterium | reverse complement strand
CTTGGCCAAAGACCCCAACGCGCGCTTCGCCTCGGCGGCGCTCTTTAGGGACGCTGTGCGCGGGTTGAAGGTTTAGCCTTGGCGTTGTTCAGGCCGGCATGTCAATACCTCATGGGGTTTCTGCTGGGCTCTCATTTGCTCGCTTGCGCTGGCCATCCGGTGTCGCTGCATGCGCCAAGCAGATCCCGCCAGAAGTGAGGCCATGCTTCGGGCCCGTCGTCGTGAGCGACCGCAAGGTCGAGGGTAGCTATTTCAGATCGAGATACTACTTCTCGATGCCTTGGCAGCTTTGTACGTCAACGTTCTGCGATTGCAGCGCGAAGTTGGTGCAGGGCGTGTGGGTGATATTCGTCAGGCAGAGTTCGAGCTGAGCGCGATCCTCTTCGTTGATGGCCTGCATGTAGTGCTCTCGGTCATCGAGGGATGCTTGACAGTCCTCGAGGGTGGTATTCTCCGGTGGGTCGAACTCAGAGCCACAGGCGACGAACTTATCACAGAGGGTCTGTTGCACCATAGTGAACATCTCCAGTTCGGTCTTGCCTTCGAAGGCACCCACTGCTGTCTCTTCATCACCTCCGCATGCTCCCAAACCAAAGAGCGCGGCCACGATTAAGGTCATGGTTGTTTTCATCATCTAAGTATCCATCCTTCTGTATTTTGCGGTGTGTTGCCGCGAGTTAGGAATGTGGTGGAACATCACGCTCTAGAACCATTGCCACTCAAGGTTCAGGGCGGTAGCGACGACGGTTCGGCTGTCGAAAAACTCTGGAATCATCTCTACAGCCACGCGCAAGGAGTGGTTTTCCCAATTCGCGAAGGAATAGCCTGCTCGAGCAGAGAGGGCGAAACCCCAATCTGGGCTGGTGCCCGTGCCGCTACCATCCTGAAAGGACACGCCCCACATCGCCGCGCCGAGGCCGCCGCTGAGATAGATGCGATCGTTGAGCCAATACTGCCCCACGACGCCGAGAAATTGGTTGGTGATCAGGACTCGTTCGTCCATGAACTCGGGGTAGGCGGCAGCGCCGGCGGTGTGTACCATCAGCGCGAAGTCGTTGGTAAGAAACCAACCCATGCTGAGGGTGATGGTCGAGTTGCCCACCTCATTGAGCGACGACCCACCATCGAAGGCCATATGGGAGTAGGCGATGCCTAGGCCGAGCTCCAAGGTGAATCCGTCGCGTACGGGCGTAGCGGCTTCACCCTGCTGAGGGGCGACGATCATTGACAGGCAGAGGGTAGCGGCGACAATAGACTTGGTGAAATTCATGACAAAGCTCCTTAAGCATTTGGGTCGATTTTCAGCATTGGCTCTTGTGAGAAGTTCCCGCAGCGGCCTAGTTGCTCAGATAGACCCCGGAGCTCTTGATCGCGGCAGTCGAGGGCAGTCTTTTTTTCAAAGAACTTCCATTCGCGAGTATTATCGCGGCCTTGCCATGTTCCTTTTGACCAGCACGCTCTTGTTTGCTGGTCTGATGACTTCATTCGGTTGCGATGGGCAGGTGGACCAGGATTACGAGGGGGAACCCTTGGCGACCATGCTGGGCACCATCAGAAACGAGATGACGTCAGCGCCACCCAGCGCCATCGTGGCCGTGTTTTGGGTCAACTCTGCTGGCAGCCCCGATTTCTTTGTCGGCGAGACGGTGCCTGTTGAGGCGCATTTTCCTGCAGATTTTTCCATGAAGCTCTACACCAGCCCTCCCGCAGAGGTTCTGAACGACTTCACCATGGGGGGACGATTTCCCCACGAGACGCGCATCGGCATGGCCTGGATCGCCGTGGGCGCACCAGACGCCCAGGGCGAGCTGAACCCTGACCTCGCAGGCCCTGGGTCGTGCTTGGGTTTGGCGGAAGACCATGTTCTGGCCTATGTGGAAGAGGACATCGTGCCAGGGACCTTCTCCGAGCTTTTTGTGCAGGGGCCGCTGAAGGCTGGCTATCATGTCCTGCAAGTCGAGCGGCAGTCCGACGCAGAGGTGCAAAGAGCCATGGATTGCCTGGCGAAGGCCACCACAACCCAAGACGAGATCGCCTGCGGCCTCGCAAGTGGAGACCTCTATTCCGACGCGCCCCAAGGGCTGAACACACGCATCCCCGTGCGCTTGGTGGATGACTGCGACACCCTTGAACCCGCCAATCTGAAATAGTTCCTCCATCGCCCTATGCAACCGATGAAGACCAAGAGCACCCTTCCACTAAGACTCTCGCCGCTGCTGCTTGCAGCGGTGCATCTGGCGCTCGGGTTGCTCTTGTGTTCTTCGGTAGACGCTCGCATGCGGCGCTACGCGCTCATCGTTGGCAACAACAGTGGTGCGAAAGACGAGGCTGAGCTGCGCTATTCTGGGTCTGATGCGCAGAAGTTGCAGCGGGTGTTGCGGGGTCTGGGCGGCTTTCACCTGGAAGACACGGTGCTGCTGCTCAACGAAAAAGCATCCACCGTGCTTCGGGCGCTGAAGAGCATCAGCACAAGGATCGCTCACTCCAAACAAGACGCGATGCTGCTCGTCTATTTTTCGGGGCACGCCGACGAGAAGACCTTGCACCTAGGTGATACATCCCTTGATCTACGCCAATTCGAGCGATTGCTTCGGGCCACGCCGGCAAAGTTCCGCTTGATGATCCTCGATGCCTGTCGTTCTGGTTCTCTTACCCGGGTTAAAGGGGGTCGGGTCAAAGGCGGTCGCAAACAACCAGGCTTCAAGATCACCATTGACCGCCCGCTCTCGAGCCAAGGCACCGTCTTTCTCACCGCGAGCACCGCGAGCGAAGATGCCCAAGAGTCCGATCGCCTACGAGGCTCTTTTTTTACACACTACTTGGTGTCGGGTTTGTTGGGGGCGGCCGATGTCAACGGTGATGGCAAGGTGGTGCTCGAAGAGGCCTATCGCCATGCCTACGACAACACCATCAAAGCGAGCAGCCGCACCTTGGCTGGCACTCAACATCCAACCTTTCGTTATGAACTGCGTGGCCAAGGTCAGATCGTCTTGACCCATCCTGGGGACGCTGATTCTCACGGCGTAATGCTTTTTCCAAAGGGGCGAAGCTATTTGGTCATCCAGGGTCATAGCGGTGGGCGAGTGGTGGGTGAGGTTGGGGTCTGGGACCGGATGCGTGCGATCTCGGTGCGGCCAGGGAAATATTTCATTCGCGGTCGCGGTCGTCGAGAGATGTTAGAGGGGACCATGACCGTGCGGGCAAAAGAGCACCTGACTGTCAGAGAATCAGGGCTTTCGCGCATCGCCTACGCACGCTTGGTCCGTAAAGGAGCCGGAACGCAGACAGTCTCTCAGGCCGTGGTCTCCGGTTATCGCTTTCGAACGCCCATGGGAAACGCGGACACCCTCTGCCATGGCATGTTTGCAGGTTACGCCCTGGCTCTGGAGTATTTCAGCCTCGGGGCGAGGCTCGGCGTGTGTCGCGGCAGGACTAGCAGCTCTGAAGTTCAAACGACGGCCGACGAGCTCGACCTCGAGTTGCGAATCAGCCATCTATGGGATTTTCCGTGGGTCACCGCAGAGCTGGGCGTGGCTGCAGCCAGCGGGCTGCTCCAGCAATCTTTCGAGGGTGAGCGGGTTGCCCCACCTAGGGTAAGCGCCTTTGGACAAGTCGGCATCGTCGTGGGTCTGCACCTTGACCTCCCCATGGGATTGGATCTCTTTGCAGACCTAGCCGTGCAGACCTACTTCTTCAAGACTCGCGATAGCAGCACCAAAGAGGAGTCGTTTGGCGCATCGTTTGCTCTTCGACCCACCTTTGGCCTCGGCAAACATTGGTAATGGGCAAGATTACCGGTGATGTGCTCGCTTGCGCCATAGCATCGTCTTCTGAGCACATTTGAGTGGTAGCGATCGTATCTGCAGATGCGTTTGTTCTTGCGTCAACTTGGCGAGGACAGCCTGAGCTGTGGCGAGCAGCTCCTTGGACTGATGAAGGTTCTTGCAGAGCAGCGCGATCACGCGCTCGTCTCCCAGCGTGTCATCGAGTTCAATCGCCCCTGGCACTGCCTGGGCGTCACCCGGCTGAAGTCGGCGTGCACGCTCACCGCCATAGGGCTCGTAGAGTGTCACCGTGCGCGAAGCATCGATGCCAACCACATAAAGGTATCCCGCTGATGGGATGGTCACGATGAAGCGAATGTTATCTCCAGGCTCAAACCAAGTGTCAGCCTTGGCTTGCCATTGACGCTCACCCCGTTTGACACGCACCGCGATGGAAAATCCCCCCTTGATTCGATATGCCCCTGGCTCAGGTGAGAGACCCGGGGGACCTTCGGTGAGTTGTGGCCACAACAAGACCATCGCCATGACACCAACGGAAGCAGCCGCGATGGCTCCCAGCCACTGTGGCCGAAGCGCGCTGGCCCACCACGGTCTTGAGGTCTTCTCCGCCCGCTGCAAGGCATCCACCACGAGGTTGGGAATATTGAAGCCTTCAGCGAAGTCGATGGACTCCTTTTTCAAGATGACGAGACGCTCAGCACAGCGGGGACATTGATCAATATGCGCTGAGCACTCGTGATGCTGCGCCTCAGGTAAGTCGCTCAGACGATAGCGATCGAGCAAAAGCTCACTGGGACATGGCGATGTTGGCTTCGTCACACTCATCAAACTCTCTGAACCGACACTTCAGGCAAGTCGTAACCCAACAGGACGCGGGCCTCCTCGACGAAGCGTTGTAGGCGGTAGCCCACAGAGCGCCGAGCCAACCCAAGCAGCTCGGCAATCTCCTGTTGGTCCATTTCATCGAAATAATAATAGATAGCCACCTCGCTGAGCTCAGTAGGCAACCCCTTCAGCACACGAGAAATGTCCAAGCGCAGGTCTGCAACAGGGGCCTTTACCTCAGGCACCTTGGGCCCCTGTTCGTCGAGCTTCGCGCGACGTCTCTGAGCATCGCGAATCTTGTTGAGGCAAAGGTTCGTGGTGATTCGATAGAGCCAGGTGACCATGGACGCTTCACCGCGAAAATCGTCTCCACTTTTGATGACGCGAACGAATACGTCCTGCATAGCATCTCTCGCGAGGTCTTCGTCCCTCAGAATTTTTCGCGCTCGGCGCAGAACCAGCGACCCGTGGGTCCGATAGATCTGGTCCAGCTCGGCACGTCTCATCTTGGTTTGACCCTTGAGAGAGCTTTCATGGCAAGAGACGTACCCATTTTTCCAGGATTATCACCAATCCAAGATCGGCGCAAAATGAGGCCTCGGGCTACAACCGGTCGTGCTCCCCCTTCAATGTTCTGCCTGAAGTTCCAGCGAGAGCAAAAAGGCGTCTGTGAAGAGCGTGCTGGTGATGGAGTGGCCGCCGATGGCGATGGTGTCGCTGAAGGTGCCAGCTACAAAGAGGTGTCCACCGCTGCCGACGACGAGGGAGGTCCCGCCATCGTAGCCCGAGGACCCAAGCCCGAGAGAGAAGCGATGGGCGCCCCATGGCGTGTAGCTGACGATGAAGATGTCGCCCACCCTGACATGACGCAGCACTCCTCCGCCAAGGTCCACCGGCTCGTTGAACTCACCCGCGATGTGCACGTTTCCATCCCCATCGGTGGTCACCACGAGAGATGGTGTCGTATCGCTTGTTACCAGGCGCCGTGACCAACGGTGGGCACCCGCCGCGTCGAAGCTGGCGAGGAAGGTATCGAAGCGATCCACAGCTAAGGCCCCACCGCCAAAGTCGATGGGCCCGAGATATCTGCCGACGAGATATGTATTGCCGCTGGTATCAGCTGCGAAGCCCAAGAGTTCGTCATGCATGGAGCTGCCGTAAGTCTTCGACGAGCGGTGGTTGCCGCTGGCGTCAAAGCGAGCAACGAAGATGTCCGAACCGCCCGCCGAAATGAGGTCGCCACCACCAAGGTCGATGGTGTCATCGAAGGTCCCTGCGAGCAGCAGGTCTTGATTGCGCACGTCGACGGCGAGCCCGTCGATGCGCTCGATATCCGTGGACCGCGGACCGTTGCCCCCAAGGGACTTGGACCAGCGGTGCACGCCGTTTTCGTCAAAGCTCACGAGGAAGGCATCTTCGTCGTTGGCGGTGGAGAGGGCCCCGCCACCGAAATCCTGCCCCTTATTGGGGCCACCCGCGAAGGTGGCGTTGCCCAAGGCATCCACGGTCAGGGCGGTGATATTCTCCGTATAGAAAACGCCGAAGCTCTTGGACCAGCGATGCGCACCGTCCGCCGCGTTGTAGGAGGCGATGAAGACGTCACCACCGCTCGAGGTCGAGCGATAGTGGGGCCCCGCAGCGAGCGCAGGGAATATGTATCGCTCGCGGACGACTCATCGCAGGAGACTCGTTGGCAGCGTATCTCTCTTGGAGCTTCTA
>JAFCZD010000356.1 GCA_019314525.1 Deltaproteobacteria bacterium | reverse complement strand
GAAGAGCTCCCCTGGGCTGAAGGCGGGCAGATCGAAGGAGAGCAGCGGGCTGGCCTGCGCCGAGGGGGTGATCAGGTTCAGCCCTTCGAGCTTGGTGAGGCGTTCGCGCGCCGTAGATGCGAGCTGTATCGAGCGTTGCCACGCGCGCTCAATGCCCACGTGCTCGAGGAGCCAAGCGGTGCTCTTGACCAACGCCGCCCAGGAGGGGCGGTGCACCATGCCGGTTTCGAAGCGGCGTGCGTTGGGCTGCAACTCCACGTTTCCGCGAAAGTCGTGGTGCTTCGCTGAAAAGTAGCTGGAGAAGGTTGGCCTCAGCTCGTCGAGTAGCGCCTCGCGCACATAGAGCGCGCCTGTGCCCTCGGGGCCGAGCATCCACTTTTGTCCTGAGAGCGTGTAGAAGTCGGCGCCCAAGGCGTGTACGTCGAGGGGCATGGCGCCGCAGGTTTGTGCCCCATCGACAAGCACCCGAGCGCCAGCATCATGGGCGAGGTCGATCGTCTCGCGCAGGGGAAGCAACGCGCCGCTGGAGTAGGCGATATGGGAGAGCACCACAAGCCGTGTTTTCTCGCTGAGCACCTCCTTCAGCCCCTCCAGGCTTCGCTCCCCGTAGCCGATCTCTGCGAAGCGCAGCTTCACGCCGTGGCGTTCGCGCAAGAGGCCCAAGGGGATCACCGCGGCGTCGTGTTCGAGAGACGTGGTGACGATTTCGTCGTCCGCCTGCCAGTCGTGACCCCAGAGCACGATATTCATCGCCTCGCTGGTGTGGTGTGTGAGGGCGACCTCGGCGCTGGTGGCGCCAAAGACGCGCGCCATCAGCTCATGCGCTCGCTCCAGCAAGGTGAAGAAACGATCCCAATGGGCGAAGTTGCCACGGCCAGTCTCCAGCTCGAACGTCGCCTCATCGAGGAGCGCTTGGTGGGAGAAGTCGGGGATGGGGCCGGCGGTGCCCGTGTTGAGGTAGGTTGAATTTTCCAGCACCGGAAAGTGGTGGCGGAGTGGAGCTAACTCTTCGGCGCGCGGAGCGGTGTTGTTTTTCATGGTCGAGGTCGTAGCGTGAGTCTCGGATAGGTGCAAATAGCGAGAGGGTTTGCAGCGCCAGCATCTCGAGGAAATAAATAGGTGGTTCTCTGGCCCCGCTCAGTTCATATTTGCTGTGCTTTGTAGCATTTACGTCGAGCAGGATTAGAGCATGCTTACCGAAAACTTAATGCGTTTGACCATTGCCGGTGGCACCGAATGGGTGATGTGGTTGCTCATCGGCCTCTCGGTGCTTTCTATCTCAGTCATCGTGGAGCGCCTGTTTTTTTTCCGCCGGCGGCGTACGCGCTTGACCTTCCTGGACACGCAGCTCACGCCGCTCTTGAACAAGCGGGCTTCTGGCGACAAGATTCGTCAGCTTCTCGACGCGCGGCTCGAGCCTGCGCTGGCGGCCGCGGCTGCGGCTGATGACAACGATAACCTCGAGGCTACGGAGAAGTCTGTGTCGAGTGCCTTGGCGCGGGAGCGCTTGGCGCTAGAGACCCGGCTGGGTTTTCTTGGCACCCTCGGCAGCAACGCGCCCTTCATTGGTCTCTTCGGCACCGTCCTCGGCATCATCCGCGCGTTCAACGATCTCTCTCTGGACAGCAAAGCCGGGTCGAGCGCTGTGATGTCGGGCATCTCCGAGGCTCTCGTCGCCACGGCCATTGGACTCTTCGTGGCTATCCCCGCCGTGATGGCCTTCAACTATTTCCAGCGCGAGTTAGATCACTCTGTGTCGGTCACCGAGGCGCTCGCTCAAGGGATCCTCGCGACAAAGCTGCGCCTAGCCCCCGCCAAGAAAGAGGCATAGATGAGCGGTGGGCTGATAGGCAGCGGTGGTTGTGGTCGCCGCAAGATGATCACGGAGATCAATGTCACCCCCATGGTGGACATCATGTTGGTGCTCTTGATCATCTTCATGGTGACGGCGACCTATCTCGTTCGCGAGTCGTTGGATGTGAAGTTGCCGGAGGCAGCCAGCGGTCAGTCGAAGAAGGTTACCTTATTGGCGGTGACCATCGACGCCAAGGGAACGCTGGCGCTCAACGGAGAGAGGGTGAGCGAGAAGCAGATTCGCCAGTTTATCCGCGAACAGAAAAAGAAGCGTGGTCAGGTGCTTGAGGCGGTGATCGCCGCCGATAAGGCGGTGGCTCATGGAAAGGTCGTGCGCATCATCGATCTCGTGCGCCAGGAGGGCGTGATCAAATTCGCGATCAACGTGCTCAAACCGGAGGACAAGGCGCGCTGATCGCGCCTTGTACGGAGAGTCCCTTGCACCGAGAGCGCATGCACAGCGAGCCGCTTGTCTTTGGCCGTTAAAGCTCAACATAGCTGGATGTTCCCCTTGCTGCTCTCCCTCCTGCTGCACGGTGGCTTTGCCGTGGCGTCGCACCTTCTTCCTGCATCTCATGTCGACCGTGACGCGCCGATGGAGATCGTGCAGCGTGAGCTGCCAAAGAAGAACAAGCCCAAGAAGCTCGAGAAAAAGAAGGTAGAGAAGAAAGAGGAAGAGGCGAAAAAGGAGCTCCCCAAGAAGGTCGAAAAGAAGATCGCGCCGAAGAAGAAGCGGCCCAACAAACCAGCGCCGCCCGCCGATCCCGAGCCCCAAGGCAAACCAGAATCCAAGACGCCTGCTGCGCCAGATACAGGGGCGAAGACCTTTGGCCTGGATATGCAGGGCACGACCACGGCAGCCCCGGGCACGGGCGTCGCCATACCTCAGGGGCAGACGCTGCAGCAGGACCCACGCGTGCGTCGTATTGGCAAGGGCAGGCCTGATGCCAAGCCTGGTTTTAAAAAGGACTACAAGCCTGGCGAACGTGCCCCCTTGGCCGTGGTGACCACTCGCCCCAAAAAACTCAAAGACGTGCAGCCACGCTACCCAGAACATCTTCGGGATTTGGAGATCGAGGGGCGTGTGGTGCTCAAGCTGACCATCGATGGGAACGGCAAGGTGGTGGACGCCAAGGTGCTGAAGGGTTTGCACAAAGAACTCGACGCCGAGGCGATCAAGGCCGCAAAGCAGCTGCGCTTCTCCCCGGGCAAGGCTGGGGGCGTGCCCATCAAGATGGACATCACCTACACTTTTACCTTCGTCTTGGATTGAGAAATGCGCATCGGCAACATCACGAAGACATCTCTGGCCGCTGCGCTC
Source organism: Deltaproteobacteria bacterium (assembly GCA_019314525.1). GTDB lineage: Bacteria > Myxococcota_A > Polyangia > JAFCZD01. The sequence continues at coordinate 2,888 of JAFCZD010000356.1, read as the reverse complement.
TTGGCGCTGGTCTTGGCGCCCACGGATGCTGGCGCGCAGGCCATTCGCGAAGAGGTGAAGCGACCAGAGCCCAAGCTTACCAAGCCGCCCAAGCTGCTCAAATTCGTCGAGGCGGGTTATCCGCCAGCGGCGAAGGCAAAGAAGATCGCGGGCGCCGTGACGATGACGATCATCATCGACGCTCAAGGCAAGGTATCCAAGGTGAAGGTGGTCTCCGCGCCTGACGCCAGCCTGGGCCTCGCCGCAGAGGCCGCAGCTCGTCAGTTTCTCTTTTCGCCCGCCGAGGTCGACGGAAAACCCGCCCCCGTGCAGATCCGCTACACCTACAATTTTGTGATCAAGCAGCAATTTGTGCCGCATCTCCCCGCGTGGCTTTCGGATGAGGATCAGGGCAAGTCGAAGGATGTCTTCATCGGTCGCGTGCGTGAGCAGGGCACACGGCTGCCCTTGGCTGGCGCGTCGGTGGCTATCGCGGCGCTGGGCATCGAGGTCCAATCCGACGCCCGGGGGCGTTTTGCGGTCAATGATATGCCCGCTGGGAAGTATGAGGTGCAGGCGCTCTCGCTGCAGCACAAAAAGCAGACGGCGCAGGTGGAGATCCGCGAGGGTGAGCAGGCGCAGGCGACCTTCTACCTCGAGCCACTGCAGGAAAACCCCTACGAGACCGTCGTGCGCGGTAAGCGGCGGCAGACGGTGGTGACGCGCGTGACCTTGCGTGGGCGCCAGCTGACCTCCGTGCCTGGCACCTTTGGTGATCCCATTCGTGTGGTGGAAAACCTCCCGGGCCTGGCGCGCACGCCCTATGTGGGGGGCGCGCTGCTCATTCGCGGCGCCGCCCCTGGTGACTCGGGGACCTTCTACGAGAGCGTGCGCATCCCGATCCTCTTTCACTTCTTTGGTGGGCCTTCGGTGCTCAATCCAGCGTTCATCGATCGCATCGACTACTACCCTGGTAACGCAGACGCGCGCTACGGCCGGCTCACGGCGGGCGTGGTGGACGTCGGCTCACGCAACACCTTCAGTGAGCAGTGGAAGGGCTCCTTTGATATCAACTTGCTCTACGCTGGCATCTTCCTCAACGTGCCCTTGACGGAGAAGGTTAGCGTGGCGGCGGCCCTGCGGCGCTCCTATTTTGACGCGCTGCTCCCGAGCATTCTCGACGCTGCGGGGGCAGAGGCCACCACGGTGGTGCCCGTCTACTATGACTACCAGCTGCGGGTAGACGTGAAGCTCGATGGCAACGATCGGCTCTGGGTGCTCTTCTTCGGCTCTGACGACGACCTGAAGATCGTCAGCAATGAGTCCGACTCTGATATTGGTATTGATCTCGGCTCCAAGACGACCTTCCACCGGGCCCTGGCCCAATGGCGCGCCAGCTTCGCCAAGGGGCGTGGTGTCTCGAAGCTGCAGCCCTACGCAGGCTACGACCGCTTCTCCTTGTCCACCACGGGCGTGAACCTCCAGATCGGCGCCTGGGTCGTGGGTTTGCGCGAGGACGCGGAGTACCGGCTGCGCAAAGATCTGCGTTTACGCTTCGGGGTCGACTCCGAGCTCAGCGTCGTCGAGTTCGACGCCAATATCCCGCTGCCCAAACCCTATCGTGATCCGGGAGCGTCCTCGGCTGTCAGCCTGGCGAGCTTTGGTGCAGAGACGGAGAAGATTAGTATCCAGCAGACCATCGGCAGCGTTGGGCTCTATGTTGACGCCATCTTCGACGCCACGAGTAAGCTGCAGCTGATTCCAGGTCTGCGTTTCGATCTTTTCTTCTATCAAGAGGACCAGATCATGCCGTCTTTGGACCCGCGCCTGACCGTGCGTTATGCGCTCAATAAGGCGACGACGCTCAAGGCGGCGGCGGGCATGTACAGCCTCTCGCCACCCCCCAATCAAGCCAACGCGGTGCTTGGCAACCCAAACCTGGTGCTCGAGCACGCCGCGCACTTTTCCGTGGGCGTGGAGCGCCAGCTCTGGATCGACGCCCTCAAGCTCGATCTGCAGCTCTATTATCTGCGCCGTTACGACCTCACGATCCGCTCCGATGTGGTGCAGATCGCCGATGGCATCGTACGCCAGCTGCGCTACCAGAACGAGGGAGAGGGCTTCTCCACGGGGCTAGAGTTGATGCTCAAGCACGAGGTAACGCGTCACTTCTATGGTTGGGTGGCCTACACCCTCGCGCTCTCCAAAGCACAGCGTGAGCCCGATGGTGAGATGGTGCGTTTTCCCTTCGACCAACGTCATATCCTCACCACCGTCGCCAGCTTTCGTTTTGGGCGCGGCTGGGAGCTGGGCGTGCGGTTTCGCCTCGTCAGCGGACGCCCGGAGACGCCTATCCTGGGTGGCGTCTTTGACGCGGATGGGGGCAAGTACACCCCCATCGAGGGAGAGGAGTTCTCCGTCAGTCGGCAGACCTTTCATCAACTCGATGTCCGCATCGAGAAGACATGGATCTTCAAGCTCTGGCGCTTCGCGCTCTATCTCGACGTGCAGAACGTTTACAACGCAGAAAACCCCGAGGCGACGCTCTACGACTACCGCTTCGCCGAGTCGGGGCCACTGCGCGGCTTGCCGTTGGTGCCCACATTGGGCGTGAAGGGGAGCTTCTGATGGTCACGAAAGTTTTACTGGGGCGAAGCTTGATGTCCTTGATGCTCGCGGCTATGGCCATGGCTTGCACCCCCGATTTTGATGCACCCTGGGAGGTCAAAGATCTGCGAGTGCTGGGCATGCGGGCCGAGCCACCAGAGCTGCTCTTTTCCGCTATCCCCACGAGCTTTTCGCCCATACGAGTTGGGGCGCTGCTCGCAGACCCATCCAACCCCGAGCGCGCTGTGGCTTGGGAGGCTTGGGCGTGTTCGGCCGAGGCGAGCTATTGCGAGGAGGCCAGC
>JAFCZD010000062.1 GCA_019314525.1 Deltaproteobacteria bacterium | reverse complement strand
AGCCACGCTCAAGTCCCAGCGTGATTGGAGTGTGGGGTAGCCTGTGGCATGGAGGTCAATGGTTTTCCGCTCCAAAGGTCGCGCGTCGAAGGGCTTCCGATATTTGGTTCTCAAGAGCACGTAGGCTGCCTCAAGGCCCCGCTCGACATTGGGCGGGGAGAGCCAGCGTTTTCCCCAAAGCTTGCGCAGCCCGTGGCGCGCCGCCCAGTAGTCAGCCTTCGGTTCGCTCCGGATGCCTCGCGCGTGCGCCGCCTCATGGGCAAGGAGAAGCGAGAGTGCATCTATGGAGAGGCCGGGCGCCTGCGCTACCTGCCGCGAGACCGTGATCGCTTTGCCTGCATCGTGCCCGATCCAGCTGCTCTTGCTCTGCCAGTCGATGCGAAACTTCACCCCAAATCGTTGGCGAGCTTTATGAACAACCTGCCTCACCTGGGCTCTTGTGAGGCGCTTGGGGTGGCGACGGGGGGAGAGCGCATAACGTGCTTCCCAGGCGGCGACCTTCTTTGTGGGGGTTCGGCCCCTAGCGTTTGCGGGGCCACTCGAGGAGGGGAGGGTGCTGAAGAGCAGCAGCGTAGCGAGAAGAGCGCGCATGGCTACTGGGCGGCCAGCACATTCTCCGCGAGGGCTGGGAGGCCGGCGATATCTGCGCTGACGATTTGCTTGCCTCGGTAGTTCAGCCGGCTGATGACGTGGGCCATGCTCTTGAGTTCTTTCTTGAGGCTCGCTTTGCCTTGGGTGTTGGGCTTGGACTGGGCTTTAACAAGCCAGCGATCGAATGCATGGGCCACCGCCGTATGGGAGATCTCCTTCGCCTGCAGAGCTGCACCCACCGAGACTTTCGCGACCTTGTTGTTCAGCACACCCGCGAGTAAGCGCAGCGCTTTGGCAGGGTTTTTGACTTCGAGTCGTTTGGCCTGGTTGATCCGGTGAAAGGTGATGAGGTGCCTGCGCATATTGGTGCTCACCAGCTTCTTGAAGACTCGGTTCTTCACCGTGCGGAAGAGGCTCGGTCGTGCTGCGAGGGCTGGTGTTCCCAGGCCAACGGCGACGGTCGCAAGAACACATACTGCAAGGATGGGGCGCATTTCTTACTCCTGAGGCGATGCGTGTTTCCACGTTTGGCGCGTTCAAGAGCAAATCGCGGGCCATGAGTACAAAGCTGAAAACTGATTTGATTTCATCTCCGTCAAATGGAAGCCATTGACCGATTTTGCTAGAGACGCTGATTCTCCTACATTTTTGGCGGAGTTTGATGGGGCCGAGCTGAGCCGAACTGCGTTAGCATCGGATCACCAAGGGAGGTAAACGTGAGCGGACGAATCGCGCTGTCGATCGGGTTGATGTTCTTTTCGAGCTGCTCAGAGGCTCCCACAGGTGTGAGCGCTGACAGCGGTGTGGCTGACGCCACCCTCGAGACCAGGCCGACACCAGATGCGGCCCGCGATGGTGCTGCTGATGGGGTGTCGCAGAGTGATTTTGATCCGCGAACTGCGCCCGTGCTCGTGGCAGGCGGACAGGGTGCGACCTCCGAACTCGACAAGGCCCAATGGCAGAAGGACAGCTTCGCGCACGACGTCTCGCCTGTGGACTTGAGCTTCCTCAATCACAAACCCGCCGGTAAGCATGGGTTCCTTACGCGTCAGGGTGAAGACCTCGTCTTCGAGGACGGCACGCCTGCCCGCTTCTGGGGCGCGAACGTCGCGGCCTACGCGATCTTTCGCCCTGAGGCAGAGATCACAGCCCAGGCCAAACGACTCGCGCGCTTGGGCTACAACCTGGTGAGGATCCATCACCACGACTCCACGGGCTGGGTCAGCCCAACGGTGATCGACAAGTCCAAGGCTGATAGCCGCCAGCTTGACGCCGACGGAATAGCCGCCCTCGACATGTGGATCAACGCGCTCACGGCGGAGGGCATCTATGTTTTCATCGACCTGCACGTCGGACGACAGCTCAAAGAAGGCGACAGGAGCACCTCCTTGGGCACGGTGAGCACCTTCGACGAGATGAAGAAGAACGAGGGGGAGGTCAAGGGCTTCGCCCAATACGAGCCCACCGTGCAGAAGCTGATGGTGGAGTTTCAACAGACGTACCTGAGCCATGTGAACCCCCACCATGGCAAGGCGTACAAGGATGACCCCGCCATCGTGGGGCTCTTGCTCACCAACGAAAACGACATCACGCATCACTTCGGTAACAGCGCGTTGCCCGACAAAGACAACCCCGTGCTCAATGCTTTGTTCAACACGGCTCGACAGAGCTTTGCTGCGGCTTCAGGGCTCTCCGAGGCGGAGATGTTCAAGACGTGGTTACCTGGGGAGAGCAAGATCTTCCTCAATCATCAAGAGCATCTTTTCAACCAAGTGCTCCTCGATAGCCTCGTGGAGCTCGGCGTGAGGGTGCCGGTGGCCACCACGAACATGTGGGGCAACAATCCCCATTTTAGTCTCCCCGCCCTAACGGATGGCTCATTGATCGATGTGCACGCGTATCAGGATGCAGGGTTTCTCGAGGCGAACCCACACACGACGGCGCTGAACGTGCATTGGATCGCCGCCGCTCAGGTGGCGGGCTTTCCGGTAGCCATCACCGAGTGGAACATGGTGGAGAGCAATGGGGTAGGGAGTTCCGATCGCCACGCAGCCCCGATGTTCATGGCGGCCGCGGGGGCGCTCCAGGGTTGGGACGCGCCGATGATCTACAACTACTCTCAGACGGAGTTCGCCGCACCGAGCAAGGTCCTCGGCTGGTCGAGTTTCGCTGACCCTGGTCTTCAGGCGGCGACGCCAGCAGCCGCGCTGGCTTTTCGTCAGGGCCACATCAAAGCTGGCACCAAGATCTACTGCCTGAGGCATGATCGTGACAGCCTCTACTTTTCGGATATTTCGCCCAAGACCAGCGTTGCTCTACGAACCTTGGCTGAGCAGAGTCGCTTGCGTATCTGTTTGCCTGATATTCCCGAGCTGAGCTGGGACGTTGCATCAACGCCACCTGTGGGCGCCGTGCTCGTGACAGACCCTAGAGAGGACTTTCAACCCGCCAACATGGAATACATCGAGAGCGATACGGGTGAGGTGCGCCGCTACTGGCCCTTGGGCATTCAGACGATCAACACCGCCGCAACGCAATGCGCTCAAGGTAAGATCGGCGGATGGAACGTTGATTTGGGCGACATCACGGTGGCTGTGCAGAACCCCGAGGCCACAGTGATCGTCTCGGCTTTGGATGGCCAGAGCATCAGCAGCTCGGGAAAGTTGCTGATCACCACGGTGGCCAAAGTCGAAGCCCACGACGGGGATCCCTACGTTTCTGAGCCCGTGGTTGGAACGCTGACCCTCCGAGCGCCAGCCGGCAAGAGCCTCGTTCCCCTCGCGTCTGATGGCAGCGAGAGAGCGGCCATCGCCACCACTTACGAGGGCGGTGTCTACACGATCACCCTCGAGCAGAGCAGCTTCAGCCACTGGTATTTGCTGAAGTGATGCTCCCCCTGCGACCTGCTCTCCTGCTCGCCGCAGGGTTCACGGCCACAGTGGCAGGCCTGATCAACACCATCGCGGGGGGAGGGAGCTTCGCGGTGATCGCTGTGCTTGTCTTTGTGGGCATGGATCCCGCGGTGGTCAACGGGACGCTCCGTGTGGGGATCCTCGCACAGACGCTGGTGGCCGCGCTGACCTTCTGGCGCAAAGGCAGCCTCGATATCAAGACAGCCGCTTGGTTAATGCCCGCCGCGTGTTTGGGTGGATTGGCGGGCACTCTTGGCGGCACGCATATCCCCAGCGCAATACTACGCCCCGTCTTTGGTATTCTCTTGTTGAGCTGGGGCATGCTGATGGTCTTTCGGCCTGCGGGCTTCACGTCCAAGGAGCAGCTGAGCGAGCGTGCCCTCGATGTCGTCTCCCATATGATGGTTTTGGGGGCGAGCGCCTATGGGGGCTTGCTGCAGGCGGGCGTGGGGTTCCCGCTGATGGCGATCGTGGTGCTCTATCTACGGCGGGATCCTTTGCGCGCCAACGGCATCAAGGTGTTGTTGGTGGCCGCCTACACATCATGGGCGTTGCCAGGTTACGCGCTCTCGGGGCTGGTAAGCTGGCCGGTGGGTGCATCCTTAGCGCTAGGGTCTGTGGTTGGCGGTTGGTTGGGCGTGCGTATTCAGCTCGCACACGGAGCCAAGGTGGTGCGTTGGGCCTTCGCGTTGATGCTCGCCGTCAGCGGAGGGCTGATGCTCGTGTAGTGAACCTGCAGACGCCCATCACTGAAACCACGATGGCTGTCAGATACAGCTATCGGGATCACTAACAAAAGCGTTCAGTGGGAAGTCTGCGATGAAAAAGGCCTGGGAAAAAAGGGGCCTCTAACGGCGGTCTTTGCGCTGCATCCGGCGGGCTGCCCGACGGCGACGACGCTCAGCGTCACGGCGCTTGCGGCGCTTGCGGTCGCTGGGCTTCTCATAGTGACGCCGGCGCTTGAGCTCTCGGGTCACACCCTCGGTGTCGCATTTGCGCTTCAGCTTGCGGATCGCCCGCTCCACGCCACGCTCGTCTACACTCACCTCGATGGGGTTTCCCTCAACGGTGCGAGAAGGGGCGGTGCTGCGGCGTTTCGTCTCGGCTGGTGCACTGGGTGCACTGGGCCCACTTGGTCCAACGGGTGTAGTCACGGCTTCCTCTGGTTTTTCCATCGTATCTTCACTCATGCGTAGCTCAATCAACGGTGGCGCATACTAGGCGCCTGCAAGTTGGTCTGCAACCGCCATCTTGGCGTGTTGTGCTCTCGGTGGCGTATTACACTGATGTATGTGGGTATGTCGAGGTTTTTGCTAACTATTCGGCTCCAACTTCACTAAGAGACGGCGGAGATGTTTGGTACCTTACCCTCTTTTTGCTTCAGGGTGCGCGCGATCCCGCGTTCTACGGCGTCTGCGAGGTACGCACGCAGCTGTGCGGGCGGGATGATGTGATGCAAGGATCCGACCTTCTGGGCGCGTTCTACGCAGTGCACAGCGTCGAACCCCTCGGCAACTTCGCCCTGCTTCTCCGCGTAAACCTGGTTGTAGGTCTCGTCGAAGGTTGCCCGGAGTCGTGGCTTGTCTCGTCCCACCGCCCCTTGGCTTGCCTTGAGAGCGGCCTCTACCCGAGGATCCGCCATGGTGCGTGCCTTGACCTCTTTGGGGAAGACCACCGCCGCGGCCGGTGCGCCACCGATCACCGAGGCGAAGGATCCCTCAAGGGCTGCGGCCTCCAGGTTGTCGTTGAGGGTGCAGGAGAAGACCACATAGGCGCCTCCATGGTAGCGTGAGATCACCACGAAAGTGATGGGGCCCTCGAAGTTCACCACAGCGCGTCCGATCTCGGCCCCATATTCGAGCTGTAGCCAACGCATGGACTCTGGCGATCCATCGAAGCCAGAGAGGTTGGCCAGCACCACCACGGGGCGGTTGTTGCTCGCGGCGTTGATCGCTCTCGCGACTTTTTTGGACGAGCGCGGGAAGAGTGTGCCTCCCGTCCATGTTTCGGGGCCGTCCCACGGGACGAAGCCCGCCCGGGAGAGCAGCCGGGATTCGATGCCAATCAAGGAGATCGGTTGACCCGCGAGATGCACGTCCCAGACCACCGCCGTCTCAGCGTTGCGCATCATCGCCCAGCGTTCGAGGGGCTCCTCCCCAGCGTCCACCACGGCGGTCATCACCGAGCGGATATCAAAGGGCTTCTTACGGCCTGGGTTGGTCTTGAGGGAAAAGACCTCGCCGATAGTCTGGAAGTCACAACCCTCGACTTGAACGTGGGGCGCGCTCAGGATGTCCCGGTCGATGGGGTCCTTCGTGGGCGCTAGCCGCGGGAAATGCTCTCCAGGGACAAGGTAAGTGTAGTCGTAGTGTTTGAAGAGGATATGGCACGCTTCAGCGATGTCGCGGGCTGCGTATTGCGCCAAGCCATTGGGGCCCATGATGCGCTCGAAGCCACCAATCCCTGCGTTATCCTCGGCGGAGACCCCACCAGAATAGTCGAGGGCTTTTTTGCCTGTGAGCACCATGGAGGCGTTGGGGGTCATCACGAGGATGCCGCGGGTGTGCATCAGCATCGTCGCTTCGGCGTTCCAATAGGATTGCCCACCGACGTTGACGCCAGCGATGATCACGTTGACCTCTCCCCCTGCTTGGGTGAACTCCACCAGTCGGCGCACGACACGGGCGACCCAATCCAGCCCCTCGGTGCCTACGTCCCACGCGATCTTGGCGCCAGAGGAGACGGGGAACCACTCCAGGGGTATGTTGAGCTCATCAGCGAGATTGAGGGCGCCGATGATGCGCCGGCACTCGGGCTCGGCCAGCGCGCCCATCTCGCGGCTGGCGTCGCCGAGGATGATCATGCGCTGCATGCCCTCTGGGATCTTGGCGGTGAAGTTGGTGATGAGGCCAACGACGACGTTGGCGTGATTGTTTCCTGGCGTGCGCTCAACAGGTACCAGCTGCTGCTGCTCGTCGAGGTCATACTCCACAAACTCCCCAGAAGGGAACTCGGTGTGTACGCTCTCGCTTTCCGGCGTGAGCATACGAATCACTTCATAGGGGTAGACCAAGCCAAAGCGGCGCATGGTCACGACGCGCTGGGTATAGGCCGTCAAGGGGCGAATCGGCTCCGCCGAGAGGTCCTGGAGCAGGATGCGCAGACCTGTCCCGGCGCGGTTGGAGGCGTGCAGTACCTTCTCCTCGATCTCCCCGCTTTCCGGGTTCTTGAGCAGAAGGTGGGCCACCACCTTTTCGAGGCCTAGCCCTTTCGCAGGGGGAGTCAGCCGTTGGGCGATGCGTTGCACGTCGTCGGGCGCGAAGTCTACCGGCGGACGGACGAAGAGCATGACGCGGTTCCAGTGTAGACGCTTGCGTGGTGAGCGGCGTGACTGGAAGTCGCGGATGCCTGCCAGCGCTTCCATGTAGCGCCACTCGAGGCTGGGCAGTTGGAGCAGTCGACCCTCACTGTCGCGTACGGCCGAGGTGTCGCGCACCTCTACAAAGGCGAAGAGACGCTCATCTTTGGGGTTGTCACGCGCGACCGCGTGAAAGAGATAGATGTCGTCCTCGACGCGGAGTTGCACCGTCTTGAAGTTTCGCAGGCGCCAGAGTTCGAGGCGCGCAGCGAGCATGGGGTGGATGCCGCGCAGAACCTCTCGCTCTTTCAGTTGGTCCTTCTCAGCGGGCTCGAAGGTGACATAAACGGCGTTCTTGAGCTCGCTGGGGGTGGCTACCCCTACGGTCAGCGAACGCAGACCCGGCCAGCGCGTGTTGGCGAGGGCCGCCGAAATGCGAGCCGCGAGCTGCACAGGGTCTGGTCCAGTGCTCGCCGCCAGGAAGAGGTCGATGACCTCTGGTTTACCCTTGGCGAGTTGAGCATTGGCAAGCTTCAAGACCTCTTCGAGGGCGTCGAGGTGTCCGTCAAAGGTCATTAGCTTCTGGCACTGGCCATCACGATCACGTTCGAAGTTCGCCGAGAGCGTGGTGGTGTCAGCGATGCTCTCCGCCGCGATGTCCTTGACGCTGCAAACGCTGTAGAGGCGCCTCACCATCACCTCGAGGGCGATGGCACGTGCGGCTTGCCCTCGCTCGCCGGCGAAAGCGGTAGCGAGCAGCCCTATTATGGGCTGCGGGCAGGCAGCCAGCCACTGGATCTGGGCATCACGCTGCTCGCCATCAGGGTGGTCGAGGAGTTGAGCCAGCTGACGATTGACCTCTTTGTAGATCTCTCGTCGAGTGTTCTCGAAGAAGGGGCGGTCGAAGAATCGATAGCGTAGCTCGCGGGCGAGATCGTTGAGCGGGGGATAGAGTCCCTGCGTCTTGTCGATCAGTCGATCAAGGAGCAAGCGGAAGTCTTCCGTGGCGAGGGTGTGCAGCTCATCGGTGTCTTGGAGTCGACGTTCGAGCAGTGAGAAGACCTGCTGCACCAAGAGCTCGATGCGCAGCTGCGCCTTGTGCACATAGAGCAGCGCCTGCTCCAGCTTGGGCGTGCGTTCGAGGCCCTCTACTCCATAGTGAGAGAGCGCTCGCTTGAGCACGTCCTTGAAGCTGTCTGGTAGGCGCTCCATGCCCGTATCAATGGAGCGTAGATAGGAGCGGAGGTGCTCCTCAGCGCAGATCTCGTCGCCGTTGGGCTCCTTGCGGAAGAGCGCCAACATGTCAGCGAAGAGCGTCAAGACACGATTTTCGTGCTCCCAGAGTTCCGGGTCGGCCCCCGGCAGCAGCTTGCAGATCTCACCACGCCGCTTGAGGATCTGCCGGGCTTCCTGGTCGTCGAGGTCATAGCCCATGACGAGGCGCCGCATATCCGTCATCAAGTGCCTGCAGCGCTCTCTTGGGGCCAAGGGCTCGGAGTGGGCCGAGGGCATGCGAAAGACCACGCGCGGAGTGGAGTCCTGACTCTCGACGTCGCCCTGAGGCTCGAGGAGTACGAGAGGATCTCCTGCCCCCACCTGTTGGTTGGGCAGCACCGTCACCTGGCGGATGCGACCCGCGCATGGCGCTGGAACCGCCATCTCCATCTTCATCGCCTCGAGGATCACCAGCGGATCTCCGCGGCTGACCATGGCCCCAGGGCGAGCGATGATCGAGAGCGTCACGGCGGGCGCTGGTGCTCGAACGACACCTCCTTCATCGCGTGAGATGCGGTGGGGCATGCCATCGACTTCGACGAAGTGGCGCGGGCCATCCACCACCGAGAGCACGCGGTAGCGTGTGCCGGCGCAATCTAGCCAGCCACGAAAGAGTCCCTGACGTTCGAGATGAACCTCGATCACGCGGCCCTCGACCACGACGCGGTAGCGCTGGGCGGCGATGCGGCGCACCGCTAGCTGATAGGTCTGTCCACCGTAGCGCAGCTCGACCTCATGGCCGACATCGTCCCGGACGGTGGGGCGTCCACGACTGGCGCCTGCAAAAAACTGTGTGAGCTCCACGGCGAGTTCTTGCTCGTAGACGTCGATGGCGGCTTGAATGAGCGCGACGTCAGCCAGAGGCCGAGGGCCTGGTCCTTGCTCTGTGAGGCGGTCGAGCCAGCCAATATCATAGCGGGCCTCGGTGACCTCAGGGTGAGAGAGCAACTCCAGCAGGAAGGCTTTGTTGCTCGAACCACCGCGGATAACGACGCCACTTTCGATCAGCGCGCGGCGCAGGCGTCCCATGGCTTCGGCGCGTGTACGGCCCCAAGCGATCAACTTGGCGATCATCGAGTCGAAATCTGCGGGGACTTCATCACCTTGGCGCACGCCTGTGTCAACGCGCAGCCCAGGTCCAGTGGGCAGCTCGAAGAGGTCCACTCTTCCAGGGGCTGGCGCGAAGCTGTTGTCGGGGTCCTCGGCGTTGAGGCGCACCTCGATGGCGTGACCCAGGGTCTGAGGAGGTTCTCCCTCCAGGCGCCCGCCTGCTGCGATGTGCAACTGAAGTTTCACCAGGTCGAGCCCCGTGGTCATCTCGGTGACGGGGTGCTCCACCTGTAGACGTGTATTCATCTCCATGAAATAGAAGAGCCGCTCCGCTGGCGCGTAGAGGCACTCCACCGTCCCTGCGTTGGTGTAACCCGCTGTTTGGGCGAGGCGCTTGGCCGCCAGCCGCAGCTCTGCATCCTGCTCGGCGTCGAGCACGGGGGAGGGGGCTTCCTCCACCACCTTCTGGTTGCGGCGCTGAATGGTGCAGTCACGAACCCCCACGGCCCAGGTCGAACCGTGGTGGTCGGCGACGATTTGCACCTCGACGTGACGTGCGTTCTCCACCAGTTTTTCCAAGAAAACCGTATCATCGCCAAAGGACTTGAGAGATTCGCTGCGAGCCGATTCGAAGGCCGTGGCCAGCTCGCGCTGGCTCTTCACCTTGCGGATGCCTCGTCCGCCCCCCCCGGCGCTGGCTTTGACCAAGAGCGGGTAGCCGATCTTGGCCGCGGCCTTGGTGGCCTCGGCCAGGGTCTCCACGGGCCCTCCACTCCACGCAGCCACAGGAACATTGGCATTTTCGGCGAGGCGCTTGGCCTGGATTTTATCGCCGAGTTGGCGCATGACCGCGCCTTTGGGGCCGATGAAGGTCACCGCCAGCGCATCGCAGAGATCTGCGAATTGGGGATGCTCGGCGACGAAGCCCCAGCCCACCCAAGCGGCGTCCGCTTGCGTTTTTATCAGGGCCTCTTTGAGTCGCGTGTAGTCAAGGTAGCTGCTCTTGCGTTGCCCATCAGCCGGGTCAACAAACGTCGCTGGACCGAGGGAAAATGACTCATCTGCCTCACGCACGAACATCGCCACGGCATCGGGCTCGGTATAAAGCGCGATGGTTTGCAGGTGCAGTCCACGCTCGTGGTTCAACTCGCGCACGGCGTGTATGAGCCGCATGGCAGGCTCACCGCGGTTGATAATGGCGATGCGCCGGAAATCGAATGTCATTGATGGCCTTTATCCTCTGCTCTGCCGCTGTTGGCGATGCTTCGAGGGTCGATCCGCTGATTTGTCGTTGCCAGGGTGGTGGGCGAGCTGTGCTATGCGCTTGCCATGACAACCTGCCTGTCACATGCCGGGAACTGAGCACGCGCAGGGCCTTCGATCAAGGGTCTAGGGGGGATTTTAGCGAAGGAAGATGATGACGCCGTGGGTCATTTTTCGCTCAAGTAATTGTTTTGACGCACATTTGCTTCGTCGAGGTCTTTAGAGGGTGAGAAAGTCGATGTATTCACCATGATAGAGGCAATGGGCGTAGATTCGCACGCGGTCCCCTTTCTGGACACCTGTCGGTAGCTTGACTAGGTAGACCGTGTTCCTGCCGCCATCCGCGGTGATGTCGCCACCGCCGAACACGGCGTAGTTTTTCGCATCATAGGGGAGGGGGCCCGGCCAGTCTGGGTATTCGTTGGTGACCTCCTCCGTGTCACCAGCGATGGCCTTGCGGATCTTGATCCAGTTGTACCAATGCCCTTTGTAACTCTGGGCCGCGTTCTTGGCCGCGGTGGGGTGGCGCGCGTAGCCTTTGGTGGCGTCGCCCCACATGATCGCCACATACCCCACGGGGATAAGCTTGGCGTCGAATGAGGGCCCATAAGGCAGGTGCTTGCCGAGGTGTTTCTTTGCGCCCTCGGGCCCATTGATGGCAGCCCAATAGCTTTCGGGGATCGCTCCATCGTTGCCGCGCCGCTGGTTGAAGGTGATGGCATTCCAATCCGCTGGTGGCGTCTGGGGGATGAGCATGCTCGAGCCTGGTGCGATGGCCGTGGGCGTGACCTTGGCGGGAGTGGTGGTCCCGGTTGTGCCAGTCGTTCCGCAGGCGGTGACATAGGGCAGCAGAACAACCCCACCCGCTACAGTGGCCAGCTGACCAAGAAAGTCACGTCGGTTCTGATCTTTGGGCTCCATCTCCACCTCCACCTCCTGCGCTCGCGGCTCGCTGTTGTGCGTCATGGCGAGAGTGAGTATGTCGCAGGTGGGGCTCGGTGCAAGGGCACAACTCGCGCTGGCCCATCGCGGCAGAAGGACCCACAATGGCTGGGTGCGACGGGCGACGAAAGTCTCAATAGCGATGGCGGCGTTGACGTTGGCCCTCGCGACGACGGAGTACTTGGCTCTTCGCGGACCCCTCGAGACCCTCGGCCACCTCTCCTACCGCGTGGCGTATTGGCTGACGTTTCCAGCGCAGCTGTTGATCGCCAGGCTCCACGCAGGGGCGCCCCCTCACGGCCCGATCCTCCGCTCGGTAGCAGCGGGCATGCTCTCTCCCCTCGTCTACACACTACTCTGGTCGTGGATCGAGAAGCGAAGACAGAGGCGAGATCTTGCGCCACGGAAGACCGCCGAAGAAGCAGCTGTCGAGGGTGGCTCCCGTCGGCGCTTCATGAGCATCGCTAGCCGTTCGGCTGGCGTCGCCATCTTGGGGGTCGGGGGCTACGCCTCTTTGGGGGCACCTTTTCGCTTCGTCGTTCGTCGCTACAAGGTGAGTATCGCCAACTTGCCCCCAGCGTTGCGCGGGTTGCGGCTGGTGCAGCTCTCCGACACCCACTACGGGCCCTTCGTGCCCCTCAGCCACATCGAGCGCGCCATCACCGAGGCCAACCGGCTTTCGCCCGACGTGGTTTTGCTCACCGGGGATTATGTTCACAGTACCAAGGCAGCTATTGCTCCGGGTGTTGGGGTCTTTTCCCAGCTGCGCGCCAAGCTCGGCGTCGTCGCGGTGCTGGGAAACCACGATCACTGGGAGGACGCGCCGGCGACTCGACACGCTTTCGCGGCCATCGGTGTTCCCATGCTGGATAACGACCGGCTCTTTTGTACTCGGTCGGGCCTCACCCCCTCAAGCCAAGGCAACGCGCTCTGCATCGCAGGCGTGGGCGATCTGTGGACGGACCGTGTCGACCTCGACGGCGCGCTGCGTGGGGTCTCGCCCGAGATGCCTCGTATCGTGCTCTCCCATAACCCGGACTTTGCCTCGCGCATTGCTGACGATCAGCGCGTGGACGTGGTCTTTTCGGGCCACACACACGGCGGGCAGATAGCGCTTCCAGGCGTCGGCCCTTTGGTCGTGCCCTCGCGCTACGGCCAGAAATACGCAGGGGGCCTTTGCCAGGGGCCGCGCTGTGCCGTGGTGGTTTCGCGGGGTGTGGGCATGTCTGTGTTGCCCTTGCGCGTCAACGTGCCGCCCGAGATCGTCTTGGTGGAACTTGTTGCTTCTCCTCGCGACATTATCTAGCGGTGGATCAACACCCCCGTGTGGCTCAAGGCCAGGCCGATTCCATCCTTGACCCACGCGGCTTTAAGCCGGCTGGCGGGGGTGCTCTCCTCGATCCACTGCCCGCCTACCCAGCGATAGATAAGCCCATAACGACCGAAGGCCACCAGGTCCTCTTCTCCGGCGAGACCTTCGAGGGGGCCCTCTGAGAAGATCATGCTCCTAGTCCAGGCAGCGCCTTCGAAGTGAGAGACTGCGCCGGTCCAGCTGAGGAGGGTCACGTTGGTGGCAGAAGTACCCCAGACGTCGACGATAGAGGAGGCGCCGGTATCCAGCTCTTGGCAGCCCACACCGTCATAATGCAGCACGTAGCGGCTATTCCAGAGGGTTGCATAAACATCTGTGGCGCTCGACCCCCAGATCTTCTCGACGAAGCTGCTGGCGTCCTCACAGACAGTCTCCCACGCCGATCCGTCGAAACGGTGCAGTGCTCCGCGGTTGGCAGCGGTTGGCATTTGGCCGCCTGAAAAGACGTGACTCGAGCTGCACCAGAGGTCCTCTCCGCGGTGGGGCAGGGTGGTCCGGGTTGGAGCGGCGCCACCACGAGAGGTATAGAGATAGCTACCAGAGAGCGCATGGAGCACGTCGGGCTCCTGCCCGCACAGAGCCTTTGCCGAAAACATCACGTTGAAAAATGACTCGAGGGTGTACCCTCTCGCGCCTGCCTTGCGGAGCCGCCACACATGATTGTAGCCACCAATGTAGATCTCGCTGGCCGAGCGAGCCCAGACGGCCTCGAGGCCCTGCACGCTGCCGTGGATCAAGGTCAGGCCTGAAGCATCCCCCTGGAAGATCCGGCCTGCTTGGCCCACGGCAAAGATCCCGTCTGCGCCGTCGCCCACGAGAGTTTCTGCCCCGGCGTTTTCAAAGAGGGGAGCGAACGCCTGCCCGTCGAAACGAAAGACCCCGTCGGCCTGGGCGATGTAGATTTCGCTGGCCGACCGTCCCCAGATCGCGTTGATCGTGTTCGTCCGGTCCGAGACGTTCTCCCACCTTGTTCCATCGAAACGCCATAGCGTGAGGCCCGTGCCCCCCACATAGACGTTGGTCTCGCTCGTGCCCCAGACCGCTGAGAGGTTGCCCATGTCGTCTGGGGTTTGCACTCTGGACCAGCGCGAGCCGTCGTAGCGAGCGACGAGCCCTCCGCGGCCCACGGCAAAAGCTACGTTCTCCGTCACGGAGAAGCCCGCTTCGAAGGCCTCGGTGAGATCATCATCTAAGGGTGATGGCTGCCACCTTTCACCATCAAAGTGCAGGATGCCAGAGCCGGCCGCGAAGACATTCGAGGCGCTCGTGCCCCAGATAGCCTGCAGGGTGGGTGCGAGGGAGGGGGCATGTGACCAATCGTTGCCGTCGAAGTGGAGGAGCGCTCCCTCACCAGCTACTGCCCAGATGTTGGTCGCGCTGCTGCCCCAGATGCCATAGATACGGTACCAGTTCTCTGGCTGACGGCCCGCGTAGAGGGCGCGCCACGAGGTGCCGTCGTAGTGCAGCAGGGTGCCTGCGTCACCTGCGGCGTAGACATCAGTGGGGCTGGCCGCCCAAAGGGCGTGCAGGGTGACACCGGTAGGCTGAGGATAGGCCCAACACCAGCCCGAAGCCGAACAAGGTCCAGCGTGGAGGGGGAAGGGGTCGAGGGCATCGCTAGCGTCCAAAGACGGCGTGGACCCATCAGTGGTGATCGCCACGACCTGTACGCCTCGGCGGCAAGCGCCCAGGGTAAGCGTGAGCAGGGTAAGCGTGACCAGCGTGAGAGCGGTGAGCGTGAAGGGGGGGACTTGGCGTTGCACGGCGACTATTGTACATGCTCCTGCGACGTTCGAATCAGCGCAGCGACCGTACGTTTGAAATCCTTGGGGTCGAAGGGTTTTTCGATGCAGGTGTTGTCGACCTGAGCCAAATACTCCCGTGCCTTGGGTGTGAACGCCCCACCCGTAATGAAGACCAGCTCCCCTGCGAGCTGCGGGTGTGTCTTTGCAAGCCATTGATGCAGCTCTGTTCCAGACATGCCAGGCATCATCACATCGCAGAGGATCACGTCGAACGCTTGGTCGGCCTCGAGGATCTTCAACGCCTCCTCGCCAGACTTCGCTTCGATCACAGTGTGCCCATCCAGCATGCGCAGCATGGCCGCGCGGATCCCTGCTTCGTCGTCGATCACTAGGACCCGGCCGTGTGTGTGGGCTCCACTCTCTGCTTTGCTCTGCTGCATGACCTGTGGTGGCTCATGGGCAGCCCGGATGGGCAAGCGCACGATGAAGCTGGTCCCCTCGCCCACTGCACTGGTCACATCGATACGCCCCTCGTAGTCCTCAACGATGTTCTTGCTGATAGACAGCCCCAGGCCTGTGCTAACGCCAATGTCCTTGGTGCTGAAGAAGGGCTCGAAGAGGTGGCTGAGGTGTTCTTCGGCAACGCCCCTCCCGCTGTCGCGAACCTCCGCGCAGACCTCCTCACCCTCCTGCCAAGTTCGCACGCGAATCTCGTTGTCCTCGATGTCTCCCTCGTCGATGGCGTGGGCGGCGTTGACCAGCAGGTTCAGGAATACCTGTGAGAGCTTGGCGTCGCTGGCCATCACTGAGGAGATACGGCCATAGTCTTTGACCAGGCGGGCTCGATACTTTATTTCGTTGAACACCATGTTGATGGCGACATCGATCACTTGTGCCAGGTTGACAGGTTCTCGCCGGTTATCATCCACACGCGAGAAGGTCGCCAATCCTCGCGCTACATCCTTGATGCGACGGGTGCCCTCAAGAGCGTCCTTGAAGCGATCAACCACGTCGTCGAGCATGAAGGGGGTGGGCGCCATGGCGCTCGTGGACTGTCTAAGAGCCGAAATGAGCGGCGGAAGGTCGTCCGCGAGGCTCTCCAGATTGTAGAGAACGTAAGACAAGGGGTTGTTGATCTCGTGTGCCACGCCAGCGGCGAGCATGCCCATGCTCGAGAGCCGGTCTGATTGAGCGAGTTGGTCTTGCAGTTTCTTGCGCTTGGTGACCTCGGCGAGGGTGAATACGAGGCCTTTCGTCTGCCCCGACAGGCCTTTCACCGGGATGACACTCCAGTCCCAAAACGTGACACCCGCGCTTGGGTTGGTCAGGAAACTCAAAGGCCTTTTCACTGACGAAGATCGGCTCTCCCGTATCCACCACCCGCTGAAATATCTTTTGGTTCTCTGCGTGTGGATAGAGGTCGAAGTGGTTCTTCCCAGGAAAGAACGAGACCTCATGCCCACAGCTCTTTGCATAGGCGCGGTTGACCCAGATGAAACTGAAGTGGGGGTCGAGGTATGCCGCCATTGAGGGCGTGTGGTCGAAGACCCCGGTGAGGATCTGGTTAGATTCGGCCAGCCGGGCCTCGCTCTCCCGCAGCGCGTCCTCGGCCGTTTGGCGCTCTGTGATGTCCGTCAGGACACAATGTGTCTGCTTGAAGGTGCCATCAGGGTGGTGTCCGATGCGTCCGTCGAAGGCGACAACGCGGAAGGCTCCGTCTTTGTGGCGCATGCGAAAGGCGGTGCGGATTTTCCCTTCTGCTTTGAAGCGTGGAAAACGTTCCTTGAACGCGGACACCTGCTCAGGGTGCAAGAACTCGCCGAATGATCTCCCGAGCACCTCCTCGCGTTCGTAACCGAGCAGACTCAGCCAGGTTTGATTGACCACGATGAGGTTGCCGTCATGGTCGAGAGATTGGTAACCCAGAGGTCCGTCCTCCGCCTGCGTCGCGCGTTCCCTGCATGCGGTGAGTTCTCGCTCGAGTTGCTTCTCTCTGCTCATGGATTTGCCCCCTCTTGCCATGCCTCGAAGGTCTCTCAGCACCAAACTCCATCTTCGTCCAGTCCAACGGGACAGTAAAGCGTGCATGACCCACGTGAGGTTGTCCTTGTCACTTATCTCTTCTCAGAACGCTCCTGGCATACGACGCAGAACGCCGACTCAGGCCGTGCCTTGAGGCGCGCGAAGCCGATGGGCTCTTCGCACTCCTGGCAGATGCCATAGTCGCCGCGTGCCGCCACCACCAGCGCCGCGTTGACGCGGTTCAGTCGCCCTTGCTGGACACGCCGCGCTGCTTTGGCCATATGCTGCTGTTGCATCGCGTCCATGCGCGAGAGGCGGCCGATGGGCTGGTCTAAGTCCACAGGTTTTGCGCTCTCTGCGCTCGCCGAGAGCTGCTCGCGAAGCTCGACCTTCAGCGCCTTGAGCGTCGTGATCAAGGTTTCCAGCTGCGTCTCGTTCAGTTCTTGGTTTTCAGCGGTGTCGGCCATGAGAGTTCACCCTGTTGATGGAACCGTTCTAAGGCAGCCGAAAGCTATGCCTGACGCAACGGCGGTGGGGGCGATAGCCCGCCGCCACGGCGTCTCCGGCAGAGGCAAAGGTAGCCTGACAGTTGGCGCATGTGAAGTGGGTGCAGTTTTTGTGGTGGAAGATCTTGGAGCGGGTGTTTCCGCGGTAGAGCACCTTGCCAGTGGTCTTTGGCGGCGGACGCGATGTCTTGGCCTTGCCCCGGCGGGCGCGGCGCCAGTCCCACGGGGCTGTGGGTGAAGCGGTTGCCCAAAGGCCGCGCTTGGCGGCGCGGGCTTCGCGCTGCAGGCGCGCGAGTTTATCGCTCTTGGCATAGCGCGCGTAATGCCAGGCCAGCCCAGCATTGAGGAGAAGCTCCCCCAGGTCTTCTCCACCAACGGCGATCGTGGCCACCAGGCGACCGTAGCGGTCGCGCTTCTTTTTCGGCGTTACGCGCACCCGCTTTCCCAGCACTCTGGCGCTGACGAAGCGACGCGCTGCTTGGCCGTAGGCCTGTGCGCGTTCGGGGGCGTCGACACCATGCAAGCGCACTTTGAGCGTGGGGCCCTCGCGTTCGAGGCGCAGCGTGTCGCCGTCGGTGACGGCGAGGACCTTGGCCATGAAGGGGGTGCGGCTGTTGCGGCGTTTATCTTGGCCTTCGTCCTTCTCACCAGGACAGCCCAACTGGCTCGTGACGAAACCGACGCCGAGGAGCGTCACGACAATAGCGCCAAGGATTGTCGCTCTGGAGGGTCGAAGGGGCATGGCGCTGAGCATAGCCGGTGCTTGCTTTGAGGTCGATGGTGTCGGAGGTCGATGGCGAGGGGCTGTCGCGGGGCTTGTCAGCCGGGCATGACTCGCTGCAAAATGCGGATAAATCGATGGGAAATAGGAGGAGATATGCTCACCGGGCGATGTGTGGGGCGCTGTGGCGTGGGAGTGTTGCTCATGGGGGCCTTCCTCTGGGCATCCTGGGGCTGTGGTGGTGCGTCGAAGAGCACCAAAACCGCGCCCAAGGTCGCCAAGAAGAAGACGCGCAGCAAGAAGGGATCCGCGGGTGGGCTCGTCTTCACCCTCACAGGGGGGCAAGAAGAGGGCGACGCCAACAAAAAAGCGAAAGTCGCCAAGGGGCGCTCGCTGACGCTGGCTGAGCAAGAGGCGATCCTCACGCGTTTGCCCGCCATGGATGGGCCGATGAAGAAGGCCTTCGCACTGCGCGGCGGATCCTTGCCGCCCCCACGCACAGGCAAGACCATCGCTGGGGTCTTCCCGCCGCCGGAAAAGCCTATGGTGCCGGATAAGGCTGCCACCGGCGCCTTGCAGGTGCGTCGCGCCTCGCCTGAAGGCGATGTGGGTTTAGCCCCCAACCTCTCGGTGACCTTCAGTCAGCCCATGGTGGCTGTGACCTCTCATGCCGACACCGTGGCCCAGGGCGTACCTGTGAAGCTGAAGCCCGAGGTGAAGGGTGTTTGGCGTTGGGTGGGCACCAAGACGCTGCTCTTTCAGCCCAAGCCCCGCTTTCCCATGGCGACTCGCTTTTCCGCCGAGGTGGCTGCGGGCACGCCCTCGGCCACGGGTGGGAAGCTCGACGCTGCTCATCAGTGGAGCTTTTCCACCCCCGCGCCGCAGTTGCAGGGCTACAGCCCAAGTGGCGGATCTCAGCGTCGTGATGTGTTGCTCTACGCTCGTTTCGATCAACGCATCGACGCCAAGGCTGTCTTGGCTTCGATACAACTGATGGCTGGTGGTGACTCGTTTCCGCTACGCCTCGCCCATGCCGAGGAGATCGTCCA
>JAFCZD010000355.1 GCA_019314525.1 Deltaproteobacteria bacterium | reverse complement strand
ATTGTTTGCCCTGCGTCGATGGCCCCGAGGGTGTCGACGTCGGTGGATGGTTTTGTCGATGTGTTGCCACACGCGAGAAGCGTGGCGCTCGTAAGAAGAATGGCGATTTTTGGTGATCCCATAAGCAAGAACATTGCTTCATGCTGGAGGGGAGTCAACCCGTCTCCGTGCTTGGGTGCACGACCGATTGTAGCAAGCGGAGCCTACGAAGGGTCAGCTGGCGGGAAGAAGAAGGGCGATGCGACAAAAGCCTGCCATCCATAGTCACGAAGGTGTTCGGCGAGGAGGTCGAGCAAGTCTTCATGGCGAGCGTTTGATTGGGTCTCTAGCATGGTGGGTTCTCGGGTCTTTGCGGCGTGCATAGGCAAGACCCTAACGCAACAGCCGACGCGAGCGCTCTTTCACTTCGCAGCCTTTGCCAACGACGACCTTCACTTCGAGTCGCACGCGCTTTCGCCCCTTCGACGCAGGGTCATCGAACTCAGCCATCACCACCACCCCATCCTTCTCGCGCTGGGCCACGGCCACCAGCCCCGAGATTGGTCGGAAATCCATACTTGCGGCGAGGTAATCCCGCACCACCTCACGGGCCACGTTAACCTCTTCACACTTCACCTTCTGCGCTCGCAACATACGGATAAAGACGGCCAACGTGAGTTTGTCGAAGTGTTTTCGCGCCCAGAGATCAAGGATTCGCACCATGCCAACTTGGCTCTGGTCTCGAAAGACTCGGAGGTAGGGCAGCGCCGAGGCGCGCCAGATCTGCTCCCAACGCCGTGCCTTGCCCCCTGGCTTGCGCGCAGGAAGGAGCTCGACGGTCGCAGCGTCGGTGAGTTCAGTAAGCAACGCCAGGGCCCGTTGCCGTTTTGTCTTTGAGGGAGCCTGATGAGTCGCCGCATGCAAGGGCTCCCAAATCGCGCGCCCTAGGGTACGCAAGGCGGCCTCCGCGCGCTCTCTCACACGGGCTCTGGGGGAGGCCAGTTGGTCGATGAGCTGCCCAACGGTGAACTCTTTGTCCTCTCTTGCCACGCCGCCCGATGACGCGGCGTGGGATGGCGCGCCATGGCTTGGCTGTGAATTTGGCGTGAGCAAGGCGCACACGAGGACGGAAGTAAAGGCAAGCTTCACAGAGGCCTCCTCACACAAGCTTAACAGGAATGACAGGTCCAGTAGTCACCGATTTCACTTGCCATGACGCGAAATCGGTCACCCTTCACAGAGCCCCTCCCCCTCTGATTCCTATGTTTTTCAGGAAGTTACAACGCAAACTCCTTCAAAACAGTAGGAGTGAATCTTGCAAGCATGTGTCGCGTGCCCTCACATGTCCCAAAAGTTCTGCTGATCATCGCCGCCACAGCGCTCCTGCTCACGGATGGCGCCCAAGTTAGCGCTGCTTCGCCAACCCGCGGGTTCAGCCAACGCGCCAACTCAAAACAGAGGCTTGTCCGCCCAGGGCAAAGACGCCGAGGACTCCGGCTCCGTGCTCGACTTCGCCTGGCGCGCATGCGCTTCCGCCACACCCGCGCAGCAGCTGGCTTGCACGTCATCGGTCTGCACCTCGAGCACACCAAGCATGCCGTCATCGCAAGCCCCTTTGGGCGAAAAACAGCCCGTGCTGCTGCATCCGTTAAGCGAGCGGGGCTGAGGGGCACCGCGCACGCCACACAGAGTTCTGACTGGCTCGAGCACCATTTGCCCTCGGCCTGGGGCCGGAGCTTCCATAAGCTACGCGCCCTCGATCCCATCTCCAATTGCGCCTTCGTCTGTCAGCGCATCAAGAACGACCCCGTATTTTCCGCCACCTATGGCACCTTCAGCGTGATCGGTTCTAACGCCTCGATCCCGATGCTGATGGCGGCGGGAGTCAGCGGCGGCCTTGCCACCGTGGCGCGCTTCGCATTGGCCAGCGTGGATGTCCTTGCTCTGACCCTACGCGCCCATGCGCAGCGCAAAGACCGCTCCCAGGGCTTCTTGAAGACCGCGGGCACGCTCTTTCGAGAGAGCAAAGCTTTCGTCAAGAAGAGCCGACGAGAAAACCGCGCCTACATCGCAGACCACTGGCCACCGAACATGGCTCCCTTAGCCCATTAGACGTTCATCCCACCCCGCCGCATCAGCCGAGCCTTGAAAGCCTCCCCCTCCCACGGTACAAAGCGCCGTCCCCGTCTAGCCAAGAGGGGCCAGGAGCGCCCATGAGCACGCAAGATACCGCGAAGAAAAGCGAAATCCCCACCCGCCTGCCCAAGCCCGGCGGGGGCCAAGAGAAGGTCGAGCCTTGGTTCGACATCGCCGCCCTCGAGCACGCCGTGCTCGACTTCTGGAGTGAGTCCAAGGCCTTCGAGAAGTTGGTGGAGAAAAACCGCGGCAAAGAGCGGTGGGCCTTCCTCGATGGCCCCATCACCGCCAACAATCCCATGGGCGTGCATCACGCCTGGGGCCGCATGCTCAAGGATGCCTATCAGCGCTACTACGCGATGAACGGCCGGGATCAGCGCTACCAGAACGGCTTCGACTGTCAGGGGCTCTGGGTCGAAGTAGAGGTGGAAAAGGAGCTCGGCTTCACCTCCAAACGCCAGGTGGAGGAGTTCGGCATCGATCGCTTCGTGGAGGCCTGCAAGGCACGCGTGCACAAGTACTCAGCGGTGCAAACGGAGCAGTCCATCCGCCTCGGGATGTGGATGGACTGGGACAACTCCTATTTCACCATGGCCGATGAAAACAACTACACCATCTGGAGCTTCCTCAAAAAATGCTACAGCCGGGACAAAATCTACCGTGGCACCGATGTGATGCCGTGGTCGGGGCGCTCAGGCTCAGCGTACTCCCAAATGGAGGTCATTGAGGGCCGCAAGCTCGTGACCCACACGGCGCTCTTTGTGAAGTTCCCCCTTCGAGGACGCGAAAAGGAGAACCTGCTGATCTGGACCACGACCCCGTGGACCCTCACCTCCAACGTCGCGGCGGCGGTCAACACGGAACTCGACTATGTCAAGCTGCGAGAGACGCGCACAGGCGAACTCCACTACTTCGCCGCTGAAAACCTCGAGTTTCAGCGCCTTGAGCGACAGTTCAAAGAAAAGAAGGAGTGGATAGTTGGAGTCCCCAAGCTGAAGACCATCGCTCAGATCTTCAACGAGCGCGGCGGCTACACCCTTGAAGGCACGGTGAAGGGCGCAGAGCTTGTGGGCCTCGAATACGATGGCCCCTTCGACGAGTTAGCCGCTCAAGACATCCCTGGTGGCTTCCCCTTCGATGATCCCACGGTGAAGGTCTCCGC
The DNA here is from genome assembly GCA_019314525.1 of Deltaproteobacteria bacterium. Taxonomy (GTDB): domain Bacteria; phylum Myxococcota_A; class Polyangia; genus JAFCZD01. The sequence goes on along the minus strand of JAFCZD010000355.1, from coordinate 3,163 downwards.
CAAACAGGCCCACCGCGTCATCGACGGCGGGCGAGATGATCGTGGCAATGCTGTGGTGGTGGCGGGCGAGGGTACGGGCATCGTGCATAGCGCGCCCGGCTGCGGTGATATCGACCACGTCCTCGGCAAGAAGCTCAAGCTCCCAGCCATCGCGCCCCTCAACGAGGCCGCCGAGTTTCTGCCCGAGTTCGGCTTCCTCGCCGGCAAACGTGCCATCGACGAGGAGACCGTCGAGCTGCTCCTCGCCAACCTCAAAGAAAAAGGCCTGCTCCTAGCCACCGAGCAATACCCCCACGTCTACCCACACTGCTGGCGCACGGGCGACCAACTCGTCTTCCGGCTGGTGGATGAGTGGTACATCAACATGGACTGGCGCGACGAGATCAAGAAGGTCGTCGACGACATCCAGTGGATCCCCTCTTGGGGCCGCGAACGTGAGCTCGAGTGGCTGACGAATATGCGCGACTGGATGATCTCCAAAAAGCGCTTCTGGGGCCTGGCCCTACCGGTATGGGTCTGTGAAAAGTGTGAGGCCTTCGAGGTGATCGGCGGCTATGATGAGCTGAAAGAACGTGCCATCGAGGGCTGGGAAGAAGCGAATATTCGTGACCCGAAAGACCCTGAGGCTAAAGGCAACTCCCCTCACCGCCCCTGGGTGGACCACATCAAGGTGGCCTGCCCCAAATGCGGTGGCAAGGCCCATCGCGTGGAGGATGTCGGCAACCCCTGGCTCGACGCTGGCATCGTCCCCTACTCCACGGTTCACTACAACACCGACCGTGAGTACTGGAAGCAGTGGACGCCCGCCGAAGTGGTGCTCGAGAGCTTCCCTGGCCAGTTCAGAAATTGGTTCTACGCCCTGCTCGCCATGAGCACGATGATGGAAGGCATTGCCCCCTTCAAGACGCTGCTTGGCTACGCCCTCGTTCATGACGAAAAGGGCAACGCCATGAGCAAATCCAAGGGCAACGCCATCTGGTTCGAGGACGCGGCCGAAGAGGCTGGCTCGGATATGATGCGCTGGCTCTACGTCACGCACGACATCACCTCCAACCTCAACTTCGGCTTCAACGCCCTGCGCGAGGTGCGTGGTAAATTCATCAACCAGCTCTGGAACACCTATGGCTTCTGCGTCAACTACGCGCGCTTGGCTAACTTCAAGCCAGGCAAATGCGAGGCGTCTTTCGCCAAGCGCCCAGACTTCGACCGTTGGATCCTCACCGAACTACAGCGCACCATCACCACCTGCAGGGAGTCTGTGGAGCGCTACGATATCCGCGCCGCCGCCCGCGCCATTGAGGCCTTCGTGGAAGACCTCTCGGGCTGGTATATCCGCCATAATCGCCGTCGATTCTGGAAGTCCGATGATGACGATGACCTTCACGTAGCCTTGGACACGCTCTATCAATGCGTCTTCGGCGTGGCGCGCCTCGCCGCCCCAATGATCCCCTTCATCACCGAGGCCATGTATCAGAACCTGGTGCGCGCCATCGACGCTGACGCCCCTGAGTCGGTGCATCATACGGATTATCCCACCGCCGACGCCGCGCTGATGGACGAAGGGCTCGCCGATGAAATGCGCGCCATCGTGCGCCTCAACAGCCTGGCGCTCTCCGCGCGTGAAGCGAAGAAGGTCAAGGTACGCCAGCCCCTCTCGCTCTTGCGCATCTCCCCTGCAGACGCGCTGGAAGCGCGCGCGGCCGAGCGCTTCTCGGAGATGCTCCGCGAGGATCTCAACGTCAAGCAGGTGGAGGTGCTCGAAGTGGGCAGTGAGAGCCCCCTTGCCTACCAGCTCAAACCCAACTTCAAGACTCTGGGCAGCAAGCTAGGCAAGCAAATGAAGCCCGTGGCGGCCGCCATCAACGCCGCCAGCGACACCCTGACCACCGCTTATAAGGCGGGAGACGAGAGCTTCAGCGTTGAGGCGGCAGGTGAGACAGTGGCGCTCTCAAGAGATGACCTGCTCTTGATCTCGAGCTCTCCTGAAAACCAGAGCGTCGCCGAAGACCATGGCACCTGGGTCGCGTTCGATACAACGCTCACTGAGGAGCTTAAGCTCGAGGGTCTGATGCGCGACGTGCTGCGCCGCTTACAGATGCTGCGCAAGGATGTCGGCCTGGAGATCGAAGACCGCATCCGCCTAGCCTACACCAGCAGTAGCGAGGAGCTGCTCGCTGTCTTCGAGCGATTTGGTGAAGCAATGGCGAGTGAGCTGCTCTGCATCGAACTGAGGCGTGACCAGGGGCTCACCGAGGGTAAAACGATCAAAGCCGCCGGCCACGAGGTCTTGGTGGCCATCACCAAAGCGGGTTGAGGGAGCCAAGATGAGCGACGAAAAACAAGAGCTACAAACCATCGAGAGCGAGCTGCTCGAGGTCCTGCGCTGCCCCGTAGCAGTACAAAAGGGCGGAGAAGGAGACCCTGGGCGCCTCGAGCTACACGCCAACTGTTGGCTGATCTGCGCTGAGTCCGGAATGAAATACCCCATCCGCGACGGGATCCCCGTAATGCTGGTAGAGGAAGGCGAGCGCTGGAAGGACACCCCTGCCCACGAACTTCCAGTGCCCCCTCCCGCTGGCGCCTAAACGGCGCAACCATTGTGGCAAACCACAGCGCGGTCGGACACGTGCTAAGCTCTGGGCATGCAGGGTCGTACAAGCCATCTCCTCGCCCTCATAGCGCTCTCCCTCTGCACCCTGGGGTGCACCTTTGACAGCACTGGGCCTGCAGTGGCGCCTCCACTTGATGCCCCCATCCCGCTCGTCGACTTCGGGCGCGACGCCGGGCCTGGCGATGGTCGTGACCTCTCCCCAGACACGGACGGCCTGAGCGATGGCCCTGGCCCAGAGGTGGCCCCTCCAGACAGCACCGTGGACATGCCCCCGGGTGTGATCCTCGACAACTACTTCACCGAAGGGCCAGGCACTCTCACCTTCGAAGAGGGTGACTGGAGTTGGGACGAGGGCAGCGGTGGAAACGTTCACCAATCCAGCACTGAGGACAACGGCCTCTATGCGCTCTTCGATGCATCAGCGAGCACCAGCATCGGTGCGGAGACCACCTTCCGAATCAACGCCATTGAGGACGTTGGCATCTCGGAGGCAGCCGCCCTCGGCTTCAGGGTCCGGCCCCCCACAGTCGCCGGGGTTCCACCAAAGATGGT
>JAFCZD010000061.1 GCA_019314525.1 Deltaproteobacteria bacterium | reverse complement strand
GTGATCATCGTCTCGTGTCCAGCTCATCTCTCGTACCCGCCAACGACCCAACCCTCTATTTCGTCAACGCTGGCATGGTACAGTTCAAAGACGTCTTTGTTGGCGAGCAGACCCGCGACTATACGCGCGCCACCAGTTCGCAAAAGTGTCTACGGGTGAGTGGAAAACACAATGACCTCGAGGCCGTGGGGCGCACGCCAAAGCACCACACATTCTTTGAGATGTTGGGGAATTTCTCATTCGGCGACTATTTCAAACGTGAGGCCATCGGCTACGCGTGGGAGTTTCTCACCAAAGAGATGGGCCTCGATCCTGAGCGCATGGTGGCAACGGTCTTCGCCGGTGAGGACGGGGTTCCCCCAGACGAGGACGCCTTCGACTTCTGGCGCAAAGACATTGGCCTCCCGGAGGAACGCATCTTCCAACTCGGGAAAGCCGACAACTTCTGGTCTATGGGCGAGGTAGGCCCCTGCGGCCCCTGCGCCGAAATCCACCTGATGGCCGACCCTACCGTCTCCATGGGAGACGCCCTCGCTGCTGGCGGGCCAGCGGTGGACGACCGCTGGGTCGAAATATGGAACTTGGTCTTCATGCAATTCGAGCGCTGCGTTGATGGCACCCTTGCCCCGCTGAAGCGTACAGGCGTAGACACGGGCATGGGCCTCGAGCGGCTCACCGCGCTGGTCAACGGCCACACCTCGACCTACGACACGGATCTGCTGCGGCCCATCATCGAGAGCGTAGCTGCCATGGCAGGCAAGGACTATGGCAGCAACGAGGAGAGCGATATCAGCTTGCGGGTGATCGCGGATCACGCTCGCGCCACGGCCTTCTGCATCGCCGATGGCGTTTTCCCCGAAAAAGGCGGGCGAGAATATGTCCTACGCCGCATCATGCGCCGCGCCATCCGCCATGGAAAACTGCTGGGCTTCGAAGACCCCTTCTTCCACCGGGTCTGCCTCCAGGTCGTCGAACAGATGGGTGATGTCTACCCCGAGTTGGTGGACCGCCGCGAGATCATCGCCAAGCTCGTAGCAGCCGAGGAAGCGTCCTTCAGGCGCACCTTGGGTCGTGGGCTCGAGAAGCTTCAACGCGCGGTGACGAAAGCCCGACAAGCATCATCGAGCGGTCTCGGCGATGACTTCGTTGGTGATTTATACGCCACCGACGGATTCCCCGTGGACCTCACGCGGATCATCGCTGAGGAACATGGTCTCGCTGTGGACGAAGAGGCCGCCATGCGCTGGGTACAGAAGACCCACGGTGCAGGAGATACACGAGTAGGTGAAGCCGCAGTAGCGACGATTCACAAGACGCTTGAAGAGGAGCTCAAGCAGAGCGAATTTCTGGGCTACACAGAGACCAGGGCCACAGGCGAAATCGTCGCCCTGGTGAAAGATGGAGAGCGTGTTGACTCACTCGCGCCTGGCGACACAGGCGAAATCGTCGTCGACCGTACCCCCTTCTATGGGCGCGCTGGTGGCCAGGCGGGTGACACAGGACTCATCAGAGGTAAGGAGGGTGACTTCATCGTCGAAGACGCCCTCAAGCCCGGTGGACAGCTGACCGTTCATAAGGGCCGCTTGGAGGGGAAAACCCTGAAGGTCGGTGAAACAGTCGATCTTATAGTGAACGAGGAACGCCGTAACCGCATCGCTCTCAACCACAGCGCCACCCATCTGCTGCATCATGTATTGCGCGAGTTCCTTGGCACACACGTCGCACAGAAGGGTTCGGAGGTAACATCCTCCCACCTGCGCTTCGATTTTTCACACTTCCAAGCCATGAGCGTTGACGAAATCACCGAAGTGGAGCGACGCGTCAACGCGTTGATCCGCGCCAACGCAAGGGCAGAGACGGTCGTCGAGAGCTTCGACGCAGCTCGAAAGAGTGGCGCCATGGCCCTCTTTGGCGAAAAGTACGGTGACGAGGTGCGAGTGGTCACTATCGGGCGGACTCGCGAACTCTGCGGTGGCACCCACGTCTCCCGTGCTGGCGATATCGGACTCTTTCGGCTTGTCTCGGAAGAGGCCCTTGCCATGGGCGTACGCCGCATCGTGGCGGTCGTTGGGGATCACGCCATGGAGCTGACCCAAACACGCCATGCCGAACTGCAGCAGCTCGCTGGCATACTCAAGGTTGGACCAGCCCAGCTCAACGAGCGCGTCGAGAGGCTTCTCGCGCAGCTCAAGGAGCGCGAGCGTGAGGTGACAACGCTGAAAAAGAAGCTCGTCACTGGAGGTGGCGAGAGCGATCTGATGAACCAAGTGCAAGACGTCGGCGACATCAAGCTGCTCACGACCCATATTGGCAAGATGGCTGACCCAAAGGTCATGCGCGAAGCTGGTGACACCTTGCGTGATCGCTTGCAAAGCGGCGTTGTGGTCCTCGCAGGGGAACATGGCGACAAAGCAACGCTCATGGTTATGGTCTCCAAAGATCTCACAGATCGGGTCCACGCCGGAAAATTGGTCAAGAAGCTGGCAGAGGTCGTGGGGGGCCGAGGGGGTGGGCGAGCCGATATGGCACAAGCCGGGGGCCCTGATGTCTCTAAGCTCAAAGAGGCGCTCGACCTTGTCCCCTCTCTGCTTTCAATGTGAAGGCGAGTCCTCTACGGCACATGCTAAGGAGCCCTCCATCGCACCTCGTCTGTGTTGACACTCCTCCAGGGCGATGCGATGATCCAATGACGTTTAATCCTTTTAAACTCGGTGAATATCATCCGCCCGCCGACAGCGACCGAGGTTCTCGGTGAGTTCTGATTTCAGGTCTCCACTCTCAATACACGTTCGACTGTGTTACTCCGACCTGGAGACCTTCGTCAGTGGGTTCGCCTCGAATATCAGCACCAGTGGGATGTTCATCCAGAGTCGGACACCTCCAGATGTTGGCTCGCCGCTGCGCTTTGAACTCTCCCTCAGTGGCGGGACCACAGTGGTGCGTGGTGAAGGCGAGGTGGTGTGGATCAAAGACTTCGACGAGAGGTCTCCCAAAGAGCCCTACGGTGTGGGCGTCCGCTTCACCCAACTCGACGAAGCCAGCCGGGTGATCGTCGACCGAGTGGTGGCAACCAAGGGGGTCATCTCAGAGCCCGCGCAATCGGGTACGGCCGAGGTTCACGCCCTCCAAGGCAAGGCGACGTTGACCCAGCTGATGGAGGGTCCTGACATGATCGCGTCCCTTCTCGAGCAGGCTGACGTGACGTTGGCGCGCTTGATAGAGGAGTCTTCCCTCACCCCTGAGCAGCTCACGCATGCACGCGTACGGGCAAGAGAGCGCGTTCAAAGCCAATCTCTGGGCCTTGAAGAGTTGGACCGCTTGCTGGCGGAAACACCACACGTCTCGCTCGATCGGGAGAGCGCCCTCATGGCGCTGCGGGAACGCTTTGGCTTCAAGGCCCCTCCTGCCGTGCGACAAGCCCAACAAGCGCCCCCCCTCGAGCGCGCGCCCTCGTCTGAGCAGCCGATGCCAAATGACGAGGATATCAGCACCGCCCCAGAAACACATGAGGAGCCAGTATCCGACGGCAAACTGGAACTGCCCGACCAACCACGAACGCCTGCGTTGGAGAGTCAAGACGAGGGTCTGGACCCAGATCTCGCCACTCACGTGGAGTTCACGGCGGAGGCCTGCGAGGCAACACCACCCGATCCTCAGCCCCAAGAGATAAACCCAACGATCTCGAGGACGGCCAGCATCGTTCGCGCTGCTGGAGAGAGCGACGAGGTGCACCAATTCGACCTCAGTGAAGCCAGCATACCAGGGCACCCGGCCATAGAGGCGCCCCCAAGACCCGCGAGCAGCTCTGCTGCCGAAGAACAGCTGCTGGAAGTCGATGAGATGGAGGAGATTGAGATCAGCGATCTCGACGAGATCGAGATCGACATCGAGGCCCCCCCCTTGCCCCCCTCTAACTCACACATCTCTGATTTTGACCAGGAGCATCATCAGCTGCACCCGGATCATGATGATCTCCCGGCACCAAACACGGTGGTGATGTCTGCCGAGGTGGCTCAGGCACCACCCCCTGGCCAAGAAGGTAACCCCAAGCACTTTCAAGACTTCTCTTCCTTCGATGATGTCACCTGCATCGATGAGCCAACCCTACTCTCTGCCAACACAATGCAAGACCCTGACATGGAAGATAGCGCCTTTGATGAGCTCGCTGCGCCAACCAGCCCACGCCACAGCGCCCCCTCCCTCGACGACTTGGTGGACGAAATCGCCAGCGCAGAGCCCCCTGAGAAACGCCGTAAGAAGCACACATCGGACGTCTTTCGCCGCCTTTTTGGCAAGAAGTAGCAATCCAGCATCGTCACCGGCTGCAAACGTAAACCTTCCCACGGCGCTAAAATGCTGGTTTTCGATCACACCCAGTGCTGCTTGACCTCGCGCGAGCCCATTGATAGCTTGCTCTGCTCAAACAAGGCTTCCACGAGGAAACTATGGCTGACCAGCCCTGCATCATCGGTAAAGCGATCACCATTCAAGGAAATGTCTCTGGCAACGAAGACCTCGTCGTCGAAGGCCGCATCGAAGGCGCCATCGCGCTCTCCAATCACCTTACGGTGGAGCGCGCCGGAGTCGTCGAGGCTGACGTAGAAGTTGAGGATCTCACGGTCAACGGAGCAGTGCGCGGGGACATCAGGGCCACGCGCAGCATCACGATTAACGCTGACGCGCGCGTCGTTGGAAACGTCGCCGCACCACGGATCGTGATCGAGGATGGCGCCCTCTTCAAGGGGCGCATCGAAATGCAATTCGACCTTCCCGAAGGTGTGCGCGCTGATTGAGCGAGCCAAGATAGCGAGGAATAGCGATGGCAAACACGGTAATCGGCAGCTCTATCGTCATTGATGGAGAGATCACTGGCGAGGAAGATCTAGAGATCCTCGGCACGGTAAAGGGAAAAATCGCGCTCAAAGAGAACCTGCGCGTAGAGAAGTCAGGAGTGGTGGAAGCAGATATCGCCACCACCACAGTCACTATTAGCGGCCAAGTCACCGGCAATATCCTGGCAGGTGATAAAGTCGAGTTAACAGCCGAAGGGCGCATGGTGGGCGATATAAAGTCCCCACGCATCCTCATCGCCGATGGCGCCTCCTTCAAGGGCAACATCGACATGGACGCCTAGTTGATGGAAAAATTGATAAACGGTCCTGAGACGATCATTGGAGCGCTGACCCAGATCAGCGGAAACTTGCAGGGAGACGAGGACCTGAGGGTCTACGGGCGTGTCGACGGCAACGTCTCCCTCACCAAAACCCTCACGGTGGAGCCTTCGGGTGTGCTCGTCGCCGACATACAGGTAAGCCGCGCCGTAATCAGCGGTACTGTGGTCGGAAATATCACGGCCTCCGATTTGGTGCACATCACAGAGGAGGGACGTGTCGTCGGGGACTTGCGCGCGCCCCGCATCATGCTCGTTGATGGGGCCTCCTTTCGTGGCAACATCGACATGGGCGACGTCGAGCAAGACATAGCCGACGTCCCCAGGCGAGCCGCGGAGAAGCGCCCAGAGCCGGTAACAGACGAAACGCCGACCCCAGCACCAGCGCGCAAGGCCACGCCCATCAAGAAGACGACTCCTCGTGGACCCCGCCCAGCGCCCCGGCCCATCACCCGTGCAAGCAGCGCATCTCGCTCCTCGACCCTGGTGACCCGCGCCAGCGCGGCCGCCCAGGCCGTCGCGCAAGCGGTGCGTAAGAAGGAGGCGCCGAAACCCAAGAAGGCAGCTCCTGCGAAGAGCACAGCTGCTGCAGCCAGCGCCAAGAAGGCACGTGCCAAGAAGGCACCCAAGCCTCCAACCACCGCTGGCAAGAAAACCCGCGCAAAGCGCAAATAGGGCAACGCACATGCCAAGGGATAGGCGAGAAGAGGGAGCGTTGGACATATCCACTCGCTTCCATGAGCTACGCCACGAACCACGGTCTGCCTGGCTGCTGGCGCGGCTTCTTGAGCTCTTGCGCCGAGACGCGTATATCGAAGGGCAAGTGGAACTTGCCTCTGGCGCCATGAGCGACTTCTATCTCGACTGCCGCCGGGTATCCTTGCTGGCAGAGGGGCACTTCTTGATCGGCTCGATCTTCTCAACCCTGATCACACGTTGCCTGCCAGACGTGCGAGCCGTGGGTGGCATGTCCATGGGGGCAGATCCCCTCGCTAGCGCCACTGCAACGATCAGCGCTCTTGGGCCTCACCCTCTCGACGCCTTCTATGTGCGCAAAGAAGCAAAGGTCCACGGAAAGAAGCGCTCAGTAGAGAGTCCTTCACTGCCCGCGAACACAGCTGCGGTAGTGGTAGAGGATGTCGTCACGAGCGGCCTCTCAGCGCTGCAAGCCGTGGAGCGCGCTCGTGAGGCGGGCCTAGTTCCGCGAGCAGTCCTGGTGCTCGTCGATCGAGAAGAAGGCGGCGCTCAAAAAATCGAAAGCGAGCTGCCTTTGCTGGCGCTCTACCATAGAAGGGACTTCTAGAGATGGGCCATGTTCGTCGTTTGGCGCTCATCGCGCTTGTCCTGACACCACACCTGCTATCCGCTTGCGCAGGCAGCGACAAACCCGTCTCCTTGGCGCCCCCAAAGCGAGCCCTCAAGGCTGATGATTACAAGCGGGAGTTGAAGCGCTGGACACGCTTCACATCGATCTTGCGCCAACTGGACACCACCCTACGCCTCCACGCCACGCTCCGAGGGCCTGCTTTCGACGCAGCCTTGATCGCCAAGAAGACAAAGCTCTTTGGCCTCGACGCACCCCGCGTCGCCAAACTCAAAGAGGCAGCGCAGAAGCGTGCCAGCGAGAGCATCTCTCTCATCGTCGTCGCAGCGACCCACGACATCGCGTGGAATGACTTCGACCGTAAGAGCTCACACTGGCGTATCTTCTTGCAGAACGACGCTGGGGAGCAGCTTGACCCGCTCCAGGTCAAGAAGCTGCGCCGCATCACCGAGACAGATAGAACGCTCTTGCCCCAGCTGGAGAACTTCTTCGAGCGCTACGATTTATCCTTTCCCCGGGCGCTCCCTGATGGCCGCCCCTTCATCCGCTCTGACGCCAAGCAAATCTCACTGCACGTCAGGGGAGCTTTGGGAAGCGCAAACCTGCGTTGGGAGCTGCGTTAAGAGCGCTTTCGCGTTAGGCTCTCATCATGATCAGGCTTGAGGTCGTACAGGGCAAGGACAAGGGACAAGCGTTCGAAACCGATGAGTCCCAGGTATTGGTTGGGCGCGCCGAGAACGCGAGCTTTCAACTCACGGACACTCACCTCTCTAGTGAGCATGGTCTGATCTTTCGTGATCAAGGCCAATATGTCTATCGCGACCTACGATCAACCAACGGCTCCATGCTGCTGCGAGGGCAAAAGCGCGTGCTCCTCGATGGTAGCGACCGTTGGGAGACAAGCCTTCGGGACGGAGACCGTTTGCTCCTTGGAGACGCCACTTCACCCGTGATCGTGCTCTGCAAGATCCAACTTGATGACGAAATCGAAGAGGCCGAAGCGCGCGTCATCGCCAAACGGGACCGCTCGGCTGCTGAGAGCATCGCTGGGCAGCTTGAGCAAAGCCCAGATGTCACGCGCCTCTACCGAGCAATGAAGATGCTCAGCTCGGGCCTGGACCTAGAGACCGTATTGGAAGCCGTGGCGGAGGCGGTCTTCGAGCTGGTGCCTAGGACGACTCATATCTCGGTGCTCCTCGCTGACGACGAAGACGATCAGCGCTACACTCCCCTGCTCGCCCGCTCACGTGAGAACGTTGAAAACGCTGACCCGATCATGATGAGCCGGGCGGTCCTTCGGCGAGTGCTCAAGGAGCGCAGCGCGGTGCTCGCCGCCAACGCCGCTGATGAGCTCGGCAGCAGCGAGAGCATCATGGGCGCCAACATACGGTCCACCATCGGCGTCCCGCTCTGGCGTGGTGAGCGCATCGTGGGAGTCCTCGAAACAGACAACCGCGCCAGCTCTGGCATGTTCACCGAACGCGACCTCGACCTGCTGCTCGCCCTCGGCCAGCAAGCGGCCCTCGCCATCGCCAACGCGCAGCTCTACTCCCGGCTGATGGTGAGCCAGGATCAGATCAAGGGCGAAAACCGCTACCTCAAACGCAAAGCTCAGGGGATGCGTTTCGACAATATCATCGGCGAGGCGTCGTCGATGAAGGAGATCTTCAAGACCCTCGAGCGCGTCATTGACACCCGCGCCACGGTTTGTGTCTATGGGGAGACTGGAACAGGCAAGGAGCTCATCGCCAACGCGATCCACCACCAAGGTCGCCGGCGAGAGAAGATGTTCGTCGCGCAAAACTGCGCGGCGCTTCCTGAGAACCTGCTCGAGAGTGAGCTCTTTGGCCACAAGAAGGGCTCTTTCACGGGCGCCGACAGGGACAAGAAGGGCCTCTTCGAGATCGCCGATGGCGGCACGCTCTTCCTTGACGAGATCGGTGAGATGCCGCCCATTCTGCAGGCGAAGCTGCTGCGCGTATTGCAGGAAGGTGAGGTGCGTCCTGTTGGTGCAACCCGCGCCAAGCAAGTGGATGTGCGCATCATCTGCGCCACCAACCGTGACCTCGACAAGGAGGTCGAGGCTGGGCGCTTCCGTCAGGACCTCTACTATCGATTGATGGTCTTTCCGATCACCCTACCCCCGCTGCGAGAACGCCGAGAGGACGTCCCACTGCTCATCCAGCATTTTCTCAAGCGTTATACCGTAGAGATGCGGAAACCCGTCGGGGGTATCAGCCAGGAGGCGCTCAATTACCTGGCCTCCTACCAGTGGCCGGGAAATATCCGTGAACTCGAAAACGAGGTGCAGCGCCTCGTCATTCAGGTGGACGAGAACGCCATCATCCAAGGGGAGCACCTCTCACCTCATATTCGTAAGGTGGAGGGAATGATCGAGCGCATCGCTCCGCGCAAAGGAACGCTCAAAGAGATGATGGAGAGCGTGGAGCGCTGGATCCTCACTGAAGCCCTCAAAGAGCATGGCAACAACAAAACACAGACCGCAGCCAGCCTTGGTATCACGCGTGAAGGGCTACACAAGAAGCTCTCGAAGTATGGGATCTGAGTCTTTTCACCCCAGAGGCGCCTCGCTTGCGCTCGCGGTCGCGCCATGCGGCGCTCCTGAGTCTTTTCAGGGGCTCTGTAAGTTCCCTCTTCTTCGTCAACGCCGTGCCAAATGGGTCGTCCAACGGAACACGACACGTGGAACGAGCGGCCGCTTCCCCAGGCCCACGGCCTTCGGGCCGAGCCATTGGATGTGGGGACGTCGCCCCACCAATGAAGGCACACGCCAAGTCAAAGGTTCGCTGCCCGGAAACTCTGTCAAGACCACCAACTGCAGGTGGTGTCGATATCGCCGCAGCACGGCCAAAGCCTGACCATCTTGGCGCCACACAGGCCGCCCCACTTGTCGACCTCGAAAGAACAAAGGCCTGCCATCGAGCAGCAATGACCCTCCCCTCCCACGCTGCACCCAGCGACGACCCCTGGGTGAGCGATAAAGATGCCGCGCACTCTGCTGGCGGGCGCTCACAGCGCTCCTGCCACGAGGAGAAGAAACACCCTGTTTGGCACGGCGAAGGCTTGGGCGTCTTCCCTTCCCTTCTGCCGGCTTGGCCAGCAGCAGCGTGAGGAGGGCAAATAGACCCATCCCCCTCGCTGCCCCTTTGAGGGCGGCGACCCGTCTACTCATTCTGTCTTGCATCGTCATAACTAAATCGCACCTTCATGGAAGGCGCAAATTTCTCGCATTTTTTTGTAGTGGAGCATACGCGCGCCAAGACCACCCCCCAGTCACCACCGGGAATTTCAATATATTTATCGATACGTTGCCAGTGAAGTATTTCCAAGATACGCTGTTATCTTGAAGCCTCAGGAGAGTCTCTAACGTGTCAGCTGACCGCACCACGGGGGAAACAGACAGCTCTGATAACGAGCCTGGCGGCTCTCATATTGAGATGACCCTTTCGAGCCTTGACAACCCTCGCCGTGTGGTGGACGCCGCCACGGGCCTACCATCGATTACGGCTCTCTACGACGACTTCAAGGGGTTGCTGGGTCCTGAGGGCGTAACGATCATCTACGTCCACATGGCCGCCAATACGATCATCGAAGAACGTTATGGGTGGGAGACGCTTGAGGCTTACCATGCCCTGGTAAACTCAATTCTACGTCGTACAGCCAAGGAGCTTCGCATCGATCGCGATGTCTGCATCATCGCGCGCGCCTTCGCTGACGACTATCTGCTCGTGGCCCCACACCGTGAGAACGATTCTCTCTTGAGCACTCGGCTCGCCACACGCATGAATCGCCACGTGCAGGTCGTCGATGAAGAGTTGGCCGAACTACACGAAGCCTACATTGGCTACGCGAACGTCAAGCCTTTCGCCAAAATCCACCCGGAGCGGCTCCTCTACCGTGGGATTCAGCAGGCTCAGATGGAGGCCACTGACACCGGTCGGCAGCGCATCGCATCACAGCTGCGTCTCCTGGACTATGCCCTCAGTCAGCCTGATAGCTTCCACATGCTCTATCAGCCACTGGTTCGCCTCGAGGACCACAGCATCTTTGCCTACGAGAGCCTCGCTCGCTGTTCCGTCAAGTTACTGCGCAACCCCCACATCCTCTTCAACGTCGCAGAGCAGGGTGGCCGCATTTGGCCCCTCTCACGGATCCTCCGCCGCAAGTCCCTCGAACCCCTCGACCGCCTACCCGAAAACCAGCTACTCTTCATCAACCTACACCCAGCGGACTTCTCCGATCCTGACCTTCTGAACCCTGATCCGCTCCTGCTGGAGTACGCTTCGCGCATCGTGCTCGAGGTGACAGAGCGGGCCGCCATTGGCGACGTCGATGTCTTCAAGCGCAACCTCGCCCACTTGCGGGAAATGGGCCTGCGCATCGCCATCGACGATCTTGGCAGCGGATACGCGGCCCTCAACGCCGTCGCCGAGGCCAACCCAGACTTCATCAAATTTGATATGACGCTCATTCGAGACATCGAGAAGTCTCCCATCCGCCAGAACTTGGTGCGTAATATGGTGCACTTCGCGGAAGACGCAAAATGTGAGGTCGTCGCCGAAGGGGTGGAGACCCGAGAAGAGTTGGAAGTGGTCCGGGAGTTGGGCTGCCATTATGTGCAGGGCTTCTACTTCGCGCGCCCCAGCCCACCCTTCATCACTGAAGTGCCCGCACGCACCACCTAAACGTTCGCGGCGTAAATCGCGAACCAAAAGAAACGAGAGATCACGGCAGAAAAATGTCGAAAAACCGGTTCGAAACCCGCCCTCACAGCTTCTGGGGTGGGTTCTGACCGGTTTATCATTTCCGCCAAGCAGGTCTAGATGTCATGAAATCTGTCACTGATATCCTCTACCTTTATTCCACCGAGCGCCTCCAAGAGCTCTCCAAAGAGCTCGCCTCGGTGCAAGCGCAGGATACACGCGGCCCCAAGGGAGACAGCTGCAAGGTGGTCCAGGCGGGCAACACGACTCTGCGTTTTTTGCTCATCGATGATATCGACAGAGCCCTCGAGTTCCTCAGCGACCACTATTTCAACTTTGTGGTGGTCGACGCACGCCTCTGCGCTCACTGTGAGCGCGGCCCAGATTGTACGCCCCTCTCCATGCAGTTCATGGAACGGATCCACTACTCGGCAGATCCGGACAAACGTTACCCGCTCTCCCGGATCATCGCGGTGCTCCCAGATGACGACGCGTTGGCGCAGCACTCCTTCGACCTGGGTAAACTCCGCATTGGTGGCTTCGTCGTCAACCCCTTCTCCGGCAAACTCTTTGAGTTGATGGACCAACTCTATGACCCCGAGCCGGGCAAGACCGCGATCTGCCTCTCAGGTGGCGGGTTGGAGGGCTTCCTCTTCGAGGCAGGCGTGATGTTGGCGCTCAACGCTCACCTGCAGGCCCGCTCTGTCACTGATTTTGACATTTTCTGTGGCATCAGCGCTGGCAGTTTTCTCGGTTCTTTTCTGGCCAACGGTACCGAGCCCGAAAGGATCATCGAGCAGCTCTTCGAAGACAAGAAGGCGGGCTCCGCCCTCACACCACAGGTGATCTACGATCTGGATGTCCGTGAATACGCGAGTCGTTTCTTGTCCCTTGGTCGCAGCCTGGCGGTGCTCAGCGGCTCGGAGATGTTCTCCAACCTGCTCCGTGCGGTCCCCGTTGGCTTCTTCCGTGGGGACGCGCTGCACGATTATATCGAGCGCTTGTTGAACGAAGAAGGTCGCACCAACGATTTCCGCAAGCTCCAACGCGAACTCTATATTGGAGCCACGGATCAAGACCGCTCGACCCATGTCGTCTTTGGGGCAGGGCAGTGGCGGGATGTGCCCATCTCGCACGCTGTGCGCGCTTCCGCGGCGCTCACGCCCTTCTTCCAACCTGTGCGTGTCGAGGGGCGGTACTTCGTTGATGGGCAATACACACGGACCTCGAACTTTCACATCGCCCTCGAGCGAGGTGCAAAACTCGTGGTGGTGGTCAACCCGCTGGTGCCGATCAAAGTCGAGGAGACAGGCTATGTGCGCAAGAAGGGCGGCGTCTTCGCTGCACTTCAAGCCCTGAAGGCCGTGGTCCACACCCGCTTCTTACATGCCTTTCAGGCCTCTGTGGACGCCTACCCTGACGTGGACTTCGTGCTCTTCGAGCCTGAAGGTGACCTGCTCCGGCTCATGGGGGGGTCACCGATGAAATACAACCTGCGAACAGAAATCCTAAACGTCGCCTATCGCTCGACCGTCCAACGCATCCAACGTGACTATGAGGTGTTGCAAGGCACCTTTGGCCGCCATAATTTGCGTCTACAGCGCCATCCACGGCTCCGAGGGAGCCATCGGGCAGTGTTCTAGACAGCAGTCGGCATACTCAATGAAATAATGCGCATCGGATCCAAAGCTCCCTTTCTGGCGTGATCCACGAAAACAAGCACCATGGTGCTCGCCCTCACTCGCCTTTCCAAGATCCACCAAGAACGCGCTTGACGCCGCGCCTACAGCTGCGCACAAGGGAGTACCTTTGGAGCGCTGAACTTAGAGTGGTGTAAGGCAAAAGGCCGTTTTTTGGCCCCGCCTGGCGAAAGCGGATAACGTGACTCACCTAGCTCAAACGCTGAACACTCGCTCAGACCGGATGACGCCCATGGCGGCCAACGGCGCACAGACTCTACAGATCGTGGTGGGAGCCGAGCTCTCCCTGGAGCAAACTCCACCGCGGCTGCTTCAAGCTCTCCGCCGTCAACTGCGGCGCTATGATCTTGGCCGCCTCATCGCCCACGACCAATCACAACGAGAGGTGCTGAGCCTCCTCGCCACGGCGAAGGACCATTGCCGCATGCCCCAGGCCCTCCTTGCGCCTCTGGTGGATGCCTGTCGTCGTTATGACATCGACTACGCAGTCATCGACCGCCGCGCCATGGTCGCCTGCCCTGCGCTCCGCTCACGTTTGCGCCTCAGCCCGCTACAGGAGAGCGCGCTGATGCGGTTGCTCCTGCGCGACAGCGGCGTGCTTGTAGCCGAGGCCCCCGAGGACCGCTCCGCTCTCGCGGCTGAGCTCATGACTCGCCGGCAACAGCGAACTCTGCTGCTGACTACCCATGAGCGGGTCGAAAGCTGGCGCGCAACGCTAGAGCAAGCGCTGGCCGCCGAACCGGCGAGGCTGGGCTCCACCGCCGCAGCTCAACCTGGGGCTCGCGTGATCCTTGGCGACTACCAGGCCCTCCCCACCAACGTTGAGGGGGCCCTCACCGGACGCTATGGGATGGTGATCTTTGATGCCATCGAGAGCATTGATCCCCTCACCTTGATGCGAGCCGTGCGAGGAGCTGATGCCCGCTACTTGCTCGGCCTCGCCTCGAGCAGCACGCGCGAAGACGGGCTGCAAAGCCCGCTCTACCTCGTCTTGGGCGGCGTCGCCCACGAACTGCGCAACGAAAGCTGTGTGCGCGCCCTCAAGCTCGCTTATCGCCGCCGCCCCACCACCTTCAGCTACGCCTATCATGGCCGCGAAGACTACCAAGCCATGCTCGCCGCCCTGGGCAACGTCGAAACACGAAATCAGCAGATCCTAAGCGACCTGCTGCTGGAAGCCCGCGCGGGGCATCCCTGCCTCGTACTCTCCGAGCGGAGAGAACATCTACGGCAGCTCCAAGACGGGCTCCCTGCAGACATCCCCTCGGATGCCGTCACGAGCCAGGTTCGGCCAGCGGATCGAGCCAGCATCGTCAGCAAGCTCGATTCGGGTGAAATCCGCGTCCTCTTCGCCACCAGCCAGATCGCCGTCGAATCGATCCACGTAACCTGTGCACGCCGCCTCTTCATCACCTTCCCCTTCTCCTTCGGGCAGAAACTCGAGCGGCTCACCAAGGCGCTGCTGGAGCCCTCGCCAGGGCAGGAAGACGCCGTGGTTTATGACTACGACGATCTCACCATCGCGCCACTGCACCGTGCGTGCGACAAACGAGCCAAGGTGATCGCTCGTGTGCAGCGCGCCGCTGAGCAGCACTTCATGGATTGGGCACAGCTGCCTCTAGAAATCAGCTAGACCTTCACGGCGTAAGGTCGCGAGCCTCCTACAGCAATCCCTTGCTCCGCTTCTAGCGGCCGCCTACCATCGCGTTCATGAAAATATGGCTCATCTCTGCGCTACTGCTCTCTCTCACAGCTTGCTCCCGTGACAACGATCCGCAGGTGCAATCCGATCTCGGCGTTGACTTGCTCCGCCCAGACCTCACAGGGACGTTAGACTCGAGCCCTGGTGCTGATGTCATTGCCATCACCCACGACTTCATGCTCCTTGACGCAGAACCTGTGGATGCTGGCTTCGGCGCCTGTAGCGGGGAGTGCGCCACGCAAACCTTGCAAGTCGTCTTTGGTGACAAAGAGGTGCCCCTCGAGGTCGCCTTCTATGGCATGGACCGCGACGAGTTGGGCAACCCAGGGCTTTACCTGGAGGCCTATCACGGAGCCTCTGACGGCTGCCCCACGGAGACTTCACTCAGCCCAGACCAAACGCTCTTCCTCAGCGGGTTGCCGCTGCCCACCCAGGGAGGCTCCATCACGCATGAAGATGGCCTTGTGGTCTCTTTGGTGGACTTTCAAGGCGACCTCCTCAGCGGGCTCGTCACCAAAGCCCTGAGCGCGGAGATCACCTTCAAGGCGGCCCTGACGTGCCCCAGCTGCGTCGGTGGAACCTCGCCTTCACACCCCGAAGGGTTCGTGGCTCTCGAACTCACCGCCACCTTCGCCGAAGGGACCATCAGCGGTCATCTCTACGCCAGGCATTGTGACAGCTTAGACCTATAACACCTCCACAGCCTATGAGTGCACCAGCGCCAACCCGGCGAGCTGTACCAAGCCCATGGTCCCCCCCAGCAGCGCGCCGTAGAACACCAGGTAAAGCTCCTCCTGTTTGAAGAGCCCGCGCAAGAGCTGCTCGAAGCGTAGCCGGGGCAATGACGCGATCTTGTCAGCCATGATCGCTGCGAGATCAAGCTGCTTGGCGGAGACGGAGATGATGGTGTGGGCAATCTCTGGACTGAGCTCCAGCAGCCGCGTCGCCAGCAGCTCGCGCAAGCGTTCGCGCTGCGTCGAATTGAGGAGCGCATCAGCCACAGCAGCCACGGAGGGGTAACGCTCACGCACCAAGGCTTCTGCGCGCTCCAGCATTGCACTCTCTGCCTGTTGGGGGAGCAGCTCTGCTTTGAGCTGAGAGAATATCTCCTCTGCCAGGATGAGGTCGCGTGCGGCGACCTCAGCCTGAGCTCGGGCAATCTCCGTCTGGCGCTTGGGGAAGAGCCCCTGGAGAGTCAGGGGACCCACCTTGCAGGGATCCCGTGGGTAGAAAAGCATCTGAAGCGCGAGGTAGTTGGTGATGGCCCCCACCACCATGCCCGCCACGGGGAGCTCCCAATAAAGCGGCGCGAGGGTCAGCACCCCTACCTGCAAGAGCCCAATGACAACGCCGAAGACCCCCCCGTAAATCTCTATGAAGCGCAGCTCACGACCCGCGATGTCGTAGATGATCTCCTCGAGGCGACCCGGGCCGAAGTGCATGATCTTCCGCTCCACATTGCCACACAGGTCGATCATTCCGTCAGCCCGAACCACCATCTCGCGACGAAACTCGGGCAGCGCTGACCGCAGCTCCTCATAGAGCTTCTGACGTGCAGCCTCCCTCACCTCCTCGTCCAGCATCGCCCGCTGACCCGCGCCCAACTCCAGAAGCACCTCAGCCCAGAGGGTGTCGAAGGTGGCGTCAAGACGTGGACGCAGCTTCTCAAGCAGCGCGTCGAGGTCCAAGCGCTCCAGCATCTCGGAGGTGCTGATGAAGTCGCCGGTGATGATCTCGGCCAGTTGCCGTGCAAAGTGGGGCAGATATTTGGGCAGGACACCGCGTAGCCGCAAGCCCAGCACCTTCAGGGGTTCGCGCGGTCGGAAGATCATCTTGATGGCCACCACGTTGGTGAGCCAGCCGATGACCCCGCAAATGACGGGCACGCTGACCAGGAGGATGGCGGTGGCAGTCAAAGCAGAGCGCCCCTATCGTGGGAGAGGAAACGTGACAAACATCGCCTTGAGGTCGTCGCCCTCGACAAGAGCGGGGCGACA
>JAFCZD010000354.1 GCA_019314525.1 Deltaproteobacteria bacterium | reverse complement strand
AGCGGTGAGATGACGAGCGTTAGCGCAAAGATAAGCGCGGTAATGGACCTCATACGACTGCTCCTTTTGGGTGACTCTTGAATGATAGCGTGCCCAGAGCCACAGAGCCACAGGGCCACAGAGCCACAGAGAGCCACAGAGCCACAGAGAGCCACAGAGCCACAGAGAGCCACAGGGCCACAGGGCCACAGATCTGTAGATCTATAGCGCCTCACTTCACGCTAACCCCCGTTTTGATCTAATCTCTCATCTTACGCCGCGAACATCTAGGAGGATCCGCCTTGCTCTTGGCAACATTCGCCACAGGGGCCGACGCTCGTGGCCCCCTCGTCTGCAAGGGCTCGCAGAACATCAAGCTCAAGGGCCAGGAGATCAACGCCGCCAAAGACGCCATCACGGTCAAGGGCGCGTGCGATATCACGCTCATCGACTGCCGCGTGACGGCTGGGCGCCACGCCATCAACGTGCGCGGCAGCGGCGACATACGCCTCCTCCGAACCACAGTACAGGGTGGAAAGACAGCGCTGCGCATCGAGGGCTCTGGCACCGTCTACGCCAAAAAGAGCACCATTATTGGGCGCATTCAGAAGAAGGGCGCTGGAGACTTCAAAGACCAGGGCGGCAACACCCTGCGTGGCCGCCCCTCGGCAGAAGCCTCACCCAAGGGCAAGACCCGCAAGGGCAAGATCGTCTGTGGGACGAATCAGCGATTGGTGATCTCGGGGCGCAAAATTAACGTCTCTGGTACGGCGGTGCATGTGCGCGACAACTGCAACCTGACCCTTCGTGACTGCGAGCTCATCGGGAAGATCGGCGTCGTGGTGAGCGACAACGGGCAGGTAGCGCTCAGGCGTTGCAAGGTTCGCGGTACACAAGCCGCCCTCAAGCTCTCGGGGAACGCTGAGGTCTCGGCGAAGAAGAGCGAGATCCAGGGTGCCATCCGTCGCAGCGGCAATGCTCGCTTCAAAAACGCGGGCGGCAACACCATCAAGCGCTAAATCAGCCGTGCTGCTCGATCTCGTGTTGGATCAACTTCAACCGACCGATGATCGGCAGGGACTGGGTGCAGACTTCTTCGCACTGCCCACACTCGGTGCATTGGTCAACGTGGTGCCCCTCGGGATAAATCCCATGGGCGAAGCGCAACGCGTTGATCACCTTTTTGGGTTCATCCGAAAAGAGGCGCTCATTGAAGCTCTGCATCAGGCGGGGGATCGGCAGATCCTCGGGGCAAGTGTCACAATACCCACAGCCTGTGCACATCTGATCGAAGCTGGTGACCAGCCGCTCGCGAATCCGCGCCATCTGCGCCTCCGAAACGCCCTCGAAGCCATCCACCGCCGAAATGGCCTCCTCGAGATGTTGCTGGTTACCCAAACCCACCAAGACCACCTGGATCTCTGGCGTCGCCAGCAAAAAACGCAGGCTGGCCTCCACCACGCTCTCGTCATCGCGAGTGCGCAGAAAATCGAAGCGCTCGACGTGCTGAGGGATGATCCCGCCGCCCAAGGGATTCATCACCACCACCCCGCGCCCGCCTCGCGCCGCTGCCTCCAGGGTGCGCTGGCGATAGGTGAAGTTCATGGCCGAATAACCGATGAGCACCCCCTCGAAGGGGTAGTCAGCGAGCACCTCCTCGCTCTCGACGCCCGACATATGCGAAGAGAGCACCACATGTTTGATCAGCCCCTCTTCCTTGAGCCGCGTGAAAGCCTCGAGGGCGCCACGCGCCTTGCGGTCGAAGTAGCTCTTGGGGTGCGCAACCCACCACACGTAATAGAAATCGAGCGCGTCGAGGCCCATGCGCTCCAGAGAGCGCTCGAGATCCCGACGCACCTGATCAGGTTCGGCGGCGGTGGTCTTGCTTGAGACATAGAAGGGTCGCTCAGCGCGCGTCTTCTTCATCTCGGAGAAAGCGAGCCCAAAGCGCTCCTCGGAGCGGCCCTCGAAATAGGCAGGAGCTGTGTCAAAATAGTTGATGCCACGCTCGTGGGCAGATTTCACGAGGGAAGCGCAAGCCTCCTCGTCGTCGATGAACTCGAAGCGCATCCCGCCAAAGCCAATGGCTGAAACATCGATTCCCGTGGAACCAAAGGGCCGATAGAGCATGGGGTAGTCTAGCAGCTGTGGCGATCGATGCGAGCGAGCGTCCCTCCACGAATACAGGTGCACAGACTAATACTCTGAGAGCCCCCAGTTTGTTCCAAAACCGCTAACCCTCGGGGGGCTCGCCCATGTGTTCGCCCCCGCACCATCGACGTCAGGAAAAGAGGCTTCGACGTGGGTGACGGCCAGGTCCGCTGTGGGGGTGTTGTAGGGCGAGATCTCCACTTGAGCCTGTCCAGGTTTCTTGATCCAGAGCCGGTAGGAGTAGGTGGCTGGAGGAAAGTGTTCGCCTACCTCGACCCAAATAATCTCGTACATCTTCGAGGGCATGGTGCCCAGGGTTGTGTAGACCTGCTGCCCGGCGGGGTTGAAGATCGAGAGCGTGTATTGCGTCTGGGCAGCGCCAACGAAGACCATGGGGAAGGAAGACCCGTGTACGGCCCGGTAGGGGAGCTCCAAAGTGAAAGGATACATACCATCGCTGAGCGTAAAGCTCTCGAGTTCCTCACTGTCACGATTGACCCGGTAGAAGTCCACACCACCCGGCACGTTGTAGGGTGCCACCGAGGGATCAACGAGGGGTAGGAGCGCCTCCAAGAGGCGCCCGAAGCGCACAGGGTGGGAGCCCCAGGGGCTGCTCTCCTCACGATGCACATGGCCCCCACGAATCAAGACGTCGACATGAACGGGGATCCCCTCGGCGATGAGACGCTGCGCGTAGGCCATCTGGTGCGCATAGGGCACGATAGTGTCGTGGCTGGAGATCTCCAGATAAACCTGAGTCCCAGCCGCTTTGAGGCCCTTGATGAAGGGGTCAGACAAGGGACTCAACGTCGTGTTCACGACGCCAAAGTCTGTGCTTCCCGCGATCACATAGAGGTGCGCCTCGGGGCCCGTCTTACCCGTGAGGTGAGGCTTGTTGGCGCACGCGGGGTAACGAAAACTCGGGCGCCAAGCGTTGTGCAGGCCCACGCTCCACGGGACCGCGCTCAAGAGGCCGGGGTAGGTGGTGCTCTGGAGCTGGGCGTGCTCCCCCAGGAGCGCAGGGGGAACGCCTGGAGCAGCGAAAACGACGCGATAGTCATGTTGGCGAGGGTTCGAGGCCATGGTCACGGCGGTGGTGCCACCGCGGGAGGCACCGAACATCAAGATCCGCTCTCTATCCCCGGCAAAATGCTGCGCCACATAATCGATCACGGCGGCAAATTGGTCCTGGGCGCGCTCGTCCATGGTGCGCCCAGCCACAGCGCCACCACCGTTCCAGGTCACGCCGATAGCACCGCTGCGGGCCTCTATGCCGCTCAACGCGACAGCCTTGATCAGGTCCGGTCCACCAAAGGCCATGAGGTTTCCGTTGATATCGTAGAAGCCATTGAAGACGATGGGGTAGGCTCCCAAGGGCGCTGCCGGTGACCAATTGGGTGGCAACACCACCGTCGCTAGCGAGCCGCTAATGGGCACGGCATGGAGGATCTGCACCAAACCCGGGTTCGCGGCCAACTCTGCGATACCATCGCTGCGAAAGAGTCGAATGGGCACGTCCACCTTGCGGCAGAGGTCGGTGAAGGTCTTGATGACGGTGGTGTCGGAGTATCCCTGCACGGAGTAGAGGTCGCCGAGATAGCTCTCGTAGTCGGGGATGACCTTTCGCTCATAGGCGTAATAACAGTGGTTGGGATCGTAGGGCGTCGTAGGCACGTAGGACTTGTAGAGATCCACCTGCTCAGAGGCGAGGTACTCAACCCCTACGCCAACCTTCCAGTGGGTGACCAAAGGCAGCTCGTGATGGTGCACAGCGCAGCTGTCACAATCGACGAGATCGTTGTCCACCACACCGTCGCAATCATCATCGAGACCGTTGCAGGCCTCTTGTCGTGGTGTGCACCGACGAGGCGTGGGGCGCACGTCTGCACTCGGGCCCTCAGCATCAGGGCTGGCCAAGGGGAGGTCGACCAAAGGGAAATCTATGCCTGGTTGCACAGCTGCATCAGGACCACCGGCGCCATCGAGCCCTTGGTCGATCATTGCAGGGTCTGCCGCGCTGCACGCAGCACAGAGCGAGAACACGGCGACGACAAGAGGGAGTAGAGACATTCTCTTCGACATGGTCAAAGTCTAGCTGACGAGCAAGCCGTAGGCGACGCCAAGATTCTAATATTCCGAGAGCCCCCAGTTGGTCTCGTGAAAGCCGCCGATAGCTGGTCCGCTGGCCCAGGCCTGCGCCCCAGCACCATCAACATCGGGCAAAGAGGCCTCCACATGGGTCACCGCGAGATCCGCGGAGGGGGTGTTGTAGGGTGAGACCTCCACCTGGGCCTGCCCAGGTTTTTTAATCCAGAGTTGGTAGGAGTAGGTGCCCGTGGGAAAATCTCCTGCTACATCGACCCAAACGATCTCGTACATCTTGGAGGGGATGGTGCCCGTGGTGGTGTAGACCTCTTGCCCTGATGGGCCGGAAATCGAGAGCGTGTATTCGGTCTGAGCTGCACCGGCGAAGACCACGGGGAAAGAAAAACCGCGCACCGTGCGATAGGGGAACTCCACGGTGAAAGGATAAACACCATCGCTGAGTGCGAAGCTCTCCAGCGCCTTAGTGTCCCGATTTACCCGATAGAAGTCGATGCCAGGCGGTACATGATAGGCGGCCACAGAGCTGTCTATGAGCGGCAGCAGGGCGTCGTAGAGGCGACCAAAACGCACAGGGTAGGTGCCATAAGCGCTGGTCTCGTTGCGGCGTACGTGCCCACCGCGAACCAACACGTCGACGTGAACGGGGATCCCCTCAGCGATCAAGCGCTGCGCGTAGGCCATCTGATGGACGTAGGGCACGATGTTGTCATGGGTGGAGATCTCGAGATAGACCTGGGTCCCCGCCGCTTTGAGGCCGTTGATGAAGTCGTCGGCTAGAGGACTGAAGGTGGTGTTCACGGCGTTGAAGTCCGTGCTCCCCGCGAGCAAATAGAGGTGTGCCTCAGGGCCGGTTTTTCCCGTGAGGTGCGCCTTGTTCGCGCAAGCCGGGTAGCGAAAATCGGGGCGCCACGCGTTGTGTAACCCTAGGCTCCATGCCACCCCACCCAAGAGCCCTGGGTACGTGCTGCTCTGCAGTTGAGCGTGCTCCCCCACGAGCGCAGGGGGAACCCCAGGGGCGGCGAAAACTACACGGTAGTTATGCTGAAAAGGGTTGGAAGCCATGGCCACGCTGGTGTAACCACCGCGGGAGGCACCAAACATCAGGATGCGCTCTCGATCCCCAGCGAAATGCTTCGCCACATAATCAACTACCGCGGCAAATTGGTCGTGCGCCCGGCGGTCCATGGTGCGCCCAGCCACAGCTCCCCCGCCATTCCAGAGCACACCGATGGCGCCTGTGTGGCCATCCTGGCCGCTCAAGGCCACCGCCTTGAGCACATGAGGCCCACCCTGGCCCACCAAGTTTTCGTTGATATCGTAAAACCCGTTGAAGATGATCGGGTACGAGCCCGTTGGCGCCCTCGGTGTCCAATTCGGTGGAAGAATTATGGTGGCCAACGAGCCATCAATAGGCACCGCGTGGAGGATCTGCACCAAGCCCGAATGGGCCGCTAGTTCTGCAACGCCGTCGCTGCGAAAAAGACGCAGGGGCATGTCTACCAGTCGACAAATGTCCGCAAAGGTGTCGATGACTCCGTTGTCGGAGATGCGCGCGATTGAATAGGTATCGCCGAGGTAGTCCTCGTAATCAGGCACGATATTCTGCTCGTAGGCATAGTAGCAGTGAGCAGGATCGTAGGGCGTCGTCGGCACATAGGATTGATAGAGGTCCACCTGATCCGCGGCGAGGTACTCCACGCCCACGCCAACCTTCCAATGGGTGACCATGGGCAGCTCATGGTGGTGCACAGCGCAGCTGTCGCAATCGACAAGCTCATCGTCCACCACGCCGTTGCAGTCGTCGTCGAGCCCGTTGCAAACCTCCTGACGAGGCGTGCATCGCGGCGGCTCGGCGCGCACGTCCACGCTCGAGGTGTCAACCAAGCGGTGGTCTGTGGCTCCATCGGTAGAGATTGGCGGCATGTCGAAGCGCTGGTCAGGTGTCACGAAGGCATCAGCATGGGAGCTGTCCA
Source organism: Deltaproteobacteria bacterium (assembly GCA_019314525.1). Lineage (GTDB taxonomy): Bacteria > Myxococcota_A > Polyangia > JAFCZD01. Next base: position 151 of record JAFCZD010000354.1, on the reverse strand, counting down.
CAGAGGACATATCAAGCCCCTGGTCGCTGACTTGGCTCTCACTGCTGCACGCGACACCCAGCGACAGGAGGACCACCCATCCAAGGGTCAGAGCACAGGAAAGAGCAAAGCGAGTGGAGAGACTGGAGACGTCATGGTGAAGAGAGGTGTT